>JAIXVH010000026.1 GCA_027483125.1 Acetobacteraceae bacterium
CTGAAGCCGCGCCGCAGGCTCACCCGAAGGCGGTGATCACCGCCTCCGGGATGGGCGTGGAGCGGATGCGCCCCGTCTCCGCATCGCGCGCCGTCCAGACGCGCGTCTCGAAGCCTTCCACGGCCAGAACATCACCCTGCCGCAATAGCCGATGCGTGACCTCGAAGGAGGAACGCCGGAAGGCGGTGACGCGGCTTTCGATCACCACCTCATCGCCATAGGCGCAGGGCACGTGGAACTTGCTGCGGGTGTCCACCATCGGGATGCCGAGCATCTGGAAATGCTTCGTCCAGGCGATCTTCGGCATGCCCAGCGCCGCCTGGAAGAGTGCGGCGGTCGAGGCATCGAACATCGCGAAATAGCGGGGGTAGAAGACGATCCCCGCCGGGTCGCAATCGCCCCATTCGATGGTGACAGGGCGACGGTTCACCAGGCTCGGCTCACGCGTGTCCATGGGGATTCTCCAGCAGAAGGGCGATGCCCTGGCCACCACCGATGCAGGCCGACGCAATGCCATAGCGCGCGCCGCGCCGCGCCATTTCCCGCGCGACGGTCACCGAGAGGCGCACGCCGCTCGCCGCCAGCGGATGGCCGATGGCGATGGAGCCGCCATTGACGTTGAGCCGCGCCTCATCCAGCGCCAGTTCGCGCGCGCAGGCCATGACCTGGGCGCCGAAGGCCTCGTTGATCTCGACGAGCGCGATGTCATCCAGGCCGAGACCCGTGCGTTCCAGCAAGGCGCGGATGGCGGGGACGGGGCCGATGCCCATCACCTCCGGCGCGCAGCCCACGGCGGTGGCGGCGACAAGCCGCGCGAGCGGCGCGCGCCCCTTTGCCTGGGCGCCGGAGGCGATGACCGCCGCCGCCGCGCCATCCACGACGGCCGAGGAATTGCCGCCCGTCTGCACCCCGCCGAAGGCCGGGCGGATCTTGGCCAGTTGTTCCACCGATGAGGGGCGCGGGTGGGTATCGGCCGCCACGCTCTCGACCTTGCGCGGCAGGTGGATGCCGCGATCCTTCAGCCCCTCGCGGGCGAAGCTCTCGTTGATCACCGGCACCACCTCCTCATCGAAATAGCCGGCGGCGCGGGCGGCCAAAGCGAGCTCGAAGCTGCGCGCGGCGAAGGCGTCCACCTCCGCGCGGGTGATGTTGTAGCGGCGGGCCAGTTCCTCGGCGGTGCCGCCCATGGTCAGGCCGCAACCGGGGTCGAGCAGCGCCTCCCAGAGGAAATCCTTGAACTCCACGGGAGCGCCCAGGCCGAAGCCGCCGCGATGCGTGAAGGCGGCGACGGGGTTGCGGCTCATGCTCTCGGCGCCGGCGGCGAGCGCAAAGCCCGCGCCATGCCGATCCACCGCGGTGGCGGCCTGGATGATGGCCTCGATGCCGGTGCCGCAGACGCGCTGCACCAGCAGCGCCGGCACCTCCACCGGCACGCCGGCGTAAAGGCCGATATGGCGCGGCAGCATATAGGCGTCGAAGCTGGCCTGGGCGACCGAGCCTGCCACCACATGGCCGATCTCAGCACCTTCAAGGCCGGCCTTTGCGAGTGCCGCGCGGGCCGCCTTGATGCCGAGATCAATGGGCGAGACCAGCCCGAGCGGGCCGCCGAGATCGGCAAAGGGCGTGCGGGCGCCGGCCAGCAGCCAGGCGTCGTTCCAACTTGTGTGCAGGGCAGTCATCAGGCGTCTCCGACAATCATGATGTGTGGGGGTGGCTCGGCGGCGTAGAGCTCGGCCACCAGGGTGGTGCGGCGCGTCAGCACGGCGCGCTGGTTGATGGATGCCTTGTCCGTCAGCTCGCCCGCCTCGATGGAAAGCGGGTCGGTCAGCAGCGTGGCGCGGGCAATGCGCTGGCTGCTGCCGGAGGCCTCGGCGCCCAGCGCGCGCAGCTTCTCCAGCAGCAGGGCGCGCAGCGCCGGATGGGTGGTCGCATCCTCGCCGGCGGGCACCAGGGTCGCGACCGCCTCGGTCTCGGGCACCAGGATCGCGGTCAGCATGTCGCGATCGGGCGCGCCGATCACCACATCCTTCACATAGGGCGCCAGCGCCGCGACCAGGCGCGCGCGCAGCGGGCCCACGCTGACCCAGGTGCCGGTGGCCAGCTTGAAATCCTCGGTGATGCGGCCGTCGAAGCGGAAGCCCTTGTGCAGGTCCGCGGGGTCGAGCGGCACCAGCGCATCGCCAAAGCGATACCAGCCATCCTCGTCGAAGGCCGCGGCGGTGGCCTTTGCATCGCGCCAATAGCCCGGCGTGATCGAGGGGCCGCGGACGCGCGCCTCCATCTTGCCGGCCACCGGGGTCAGCTTCAGCTCGACACCCGGCACCGGCAGGCCGACGGCGCCGGATTCGGAAAACTCCTCGCGCACGCAGATCGCGAAGGGCGCCGTCTCGGTGGCGCCCAGGCCGGTGATCATCGGGATGCGCTCGCCACGTTCGGCCAGCGCCAACTCGTCGAGCTCGTCCCAGATATGCTGCGGCAGGCCGGCCGAGGAATAGAACATCATCCGCAGCCGGGAGAAGAAGATGCGGCGGAGCGATGCGTCGGCCTTCAGCGCGGCGACCAGTTCGGTGAAGCCGAGCGGCACGTTGAAATGGATATGCGTCGCGATCTCGGCCAGGTTGCGCAGCGATTCCTCGTAGCGCCCCGCCACCGGCCGGCCGTCATCCATGTAGAGCGTGCCGCCATTGTAGAGCACGAGGCCGAGATTGTGGTTGCCGCCGAAGGTGTGGTGCCAGGGCAGCCAGTCCAGCAGCACCGGCGGTTCCTCGGCCAGGAAGGGGAAGGCCTCGCACAGCATCTGCTGGTTGGAGCAGATCATGCGCTGGGTGTTGATCACGCCCTTGGGCAGGCCGGTGGAGCCAGAGGTGAAGAGAATCTTCGCCGGCGCGTCGGGGTCCACGGCCGCGGCCGCATGCTCCACCGCATCGGTGGGTGTGGTGGCGAGCATCTCGGCGAAGAGGGTGGCGTCGCGGCCCGCGGGCGGGTTGCGGGCGACGATCAGCGCGGCATCCGCCGGGCAGGCGGCGGCGATGGCATCCGCGAAGCGGTCACCGCGGTCGGCGAAGACCAGCCCCGGGCCGATCAGCCCCAGGCAATGGCGCAGCTTCGCGAAATCCTTGGCCAGCAGCGAATAGGAGGGCGAGACGGGCGCCACCGGCACGCCGACATGCAGCGCGGCCAGGGTCAGCACCGCCTGGTCCAGGCAATTGGCCGACAGAATCGCGACCGGCCGCGCCGCGGATGCGCCGCGATCCAGCAGCGCCTGGCCGACGGCACGCACCGCGCGCAGCATCTGCGCATAGGTCAGGCCCTGCCACGCGCCGCCTGCCGCCGGGTTGCGCCGGGCGATCATCATGCGCTCGGGCGCTGCCGCCGCCCAATGCTCCAGCCGCTCGGTCAGGCGCCGGGGATAGGGGCCCAGCGGGTCGATCGGCGAGACCAGCAGCCCGCCATCCTCCGTCTGCCGGATGGAAGCCGGACCGGGGCCGAGGCGCCTGCGCGCGGCTGGGGCTGGCACCCCGATGGATGTCGACATCAGACCTCTCCGGCGCGCAAGGCGCGCTCACTGTTATGGTGCATAATTATATCGAATAACACTCTTGCCAAGGGGGTCTGGCTCGGCCATATCGAAATCCATGTCGATTGTCGTGCGCCCGGACCAGCCCGCCGCTGCCAAGCCCGCCGTTTCCAGGCCCGCCGCCCGTCGCGCGGCGGCCGGGGAGGAACAGCCGGCGGCGCTGGATGATCGCCTGGGCTATTGGCTTCGTCTCGCACAGATGGCCGCCTTCGAGGCCTTCAATGAGGCGATGGCACCGCTCGACCTGACGCCCGGCCGGCTGGGTGCCCTGCTGCTGATCGAGGCCTCGCCCAACGCCCATCAATCCACATTGGCCGAGGCGCTGCACGTCAAGCCGCCCAACATGGCGGTGATGCTCGGCAGGTTGGAGCAGGATGGATTGATCCGCCGGGTGGATGATCCGGCCAATCGCCGCGCCAACATGCTGCGGCTGACGCCCGCGGGCCGCGCGCTGCTGCGCCGCGCCCGCAAGGTGGAGGAGGAGCTGGAGGTGAAGCTCTCGGCCGGGCTGAACACCAAGGAACGGGCGGCACTGATCGCGGCGCTGCGCCGCATAGCGGAGAAATCATGATACAGGACGAGGTGAGCCTCGAATTCGACGGGGCGGTCGCGCTGATCGGGCTGAACCGGCCCGCCAAGCGCAATGCGATCAGCGACTCGCTTCTCGCGGCGCTGGAAGCGCGCATCGCAGAGGCGCAGCGCCAGGCGCGCGCGATCGTCATCTTCGGACACGGCCCGAGCTTCTGCGCCGGGCTCGACCTCTCCGAGCATCGTGCCCGCACGGCCGAGGAGGTGTTCCACCATTCGCGGGGCTGGCACCGCGTGTTCCGCATGCTGCGCGAGGGGCCGGTGCCGGCCATCGCCGCGGTGCACGGCGCCTGCGTCGGCGGCGGGCTTGAACTCGCCACCGCATGCCATATCCGCGTGGCCGATGGCACGGCCGTCTTCGCCCTGCCCGAGGGCACGCGCGGCATCTTCGTGGGCGGCGGCGCCACGGTGCATGTGGCGCGCCTGCTGGGTGCGGCGCGGATGACCGACATGATGCTGACCGGCCGCACGCTGGACGCCGCGGCCGCCGAGCGCTGCGGCCTCGTCACCTATGTCGAGCCCGAAGGCCAGGCCCTCGCGCGCGCCCGCCAATTGGCCGCGCGCGTGGCCGAGGCCGCGCCGCTCACCGTCATGGGCGTGCTGCAGGCCTTGCCGCGCATCCAGGACATGTCGGAATCCGACGGGCTTTTTGTTGAGAGCCTGGTGGCCGCCCTGGCGCAGACCGCGCCCGAGGCCGAGCGCCGGCTGACGGCCTTTCTCGACAAGCGCGCGCCCAAGGCCGTCCCATCGCTTCAGGAAGGACAGTGATCATGAATGTCTCGGGTGCTTCAGCGATCGTCACTGGCGGTGGCTCCGGCCTCGGCGCCGCCGCGGCCGAGGCGCTGGCCGCGGCCGGCGCCAAGGTCGTCGTGCTGGATATTGATGCCGCGAAGGCGGAGGCGGTGGCCGCGCGCATCGGCGGCACAGCCGTCGCGGGCGATGTGGCGGAAGAGGCGGTGATGGTCGCGGCGGTCGAGGCCGCGAGCAAGCTCGGCCCGTTGCGCGTCGCGGTGGCCTGCGCCGGCATCGCGCCGGCTGCCCGCGTGGCTGGTCGCCAGGGCCCGCATGACCTGGCCCTGTTCGAGCGCGTGATCCGCGTGAACCTGATCGGCACCTTCAACATGATGCGCGTCGCGGCCGCGCGGATGACCACGCTGGAACCCTTGGCCGATGGCGAACGCGGCCTCGTGATCTGCACCGCCTCCGTCGCGGCCTATGAGGGGCAGGTGGGCCAGGCCGCCTATGCGGCTTCGAAGGGCGGCATTGTCAGCCTGACGCTGCCGGCGGCGCGCGAGCTCGCCCGGTTCGGCGTGCGCGTCATGACCATCGCACCCGGGCTGATCCACACGCCGCTGATGGACACGCTGAGCCCCGAGGCGCGCGAGGCGCTGTCACGCCAGCCGCTCTTTCCGCAACGCCTCGGGCGGCCTTCGGAATACGGCGATCTGGTGCTCGCCATCGCCGCCAATCCGCTGCTGAATGGCGAGACGATTCGCCTGGACGGGGCGCTGCGCCTGCCGCCGGCCTAGCAGGCTGCTGAAAAACTGGACGGGTCGGTCTGACGGGTCATTTCCGCGCACGATTCGTTCGGCGCTCGCCAGGATGAACAACATCCTGGCGTCGCCCCGGCCTTTCGTGCACGAAAATTCCCTCGCCAGCCCTCAACCGCCAGTTTTTCAGCAGCCTGCTAACCCTCCGCAGGCGGCTTGCGCCTGGCCTTGCGGAAGGCGCTGGGCGACATGCCGGCATGGCGGGTGAAGAAGCGGCTGAAATAGGCCTCGTCGGTGAAGCCCAGCTCATAGGCGATCTGGCCGACGGTCTGCGAGGAATAGGTCAGCTCCCGCTTGCACTCCAGGATCATGCGCTCATGCAGGATCCGCAGTGGCGATTTGCCCACGGCCTGCATCGTCACCGCGTAAAGCTGCGCGCGGCTCATGCCCAGCGTGCGGGCGATGTCGTCAATGCTCTCCTGCCGGCGGAAGCGGTGCTCGACATGGGCGCGGAAACGGCGGAAGGCGGCCGCGCGCCGGTCACCCAGATTGGTGGTCAGCTCGGAGAGCGTGCGCATCCGCCGCACGGCGATCAGCAGCAGCACCAGATGCGCCTGCAGCGCGGCCGCGACGCCGGTGCGCGGCAACTCGGTCTCACGCGCGATCGCGCGCATCACCGCCGGCATGGAGATGCCGATCTCCTCCTCGGCGCGCGCCTCGCCGAAGGCCGGGCGCAGCACCAGCGCGGCCAGCGCCTCGCCCTCCGGCGCCCGCGCGAGGCTGGCCGCCACCACATCATCCGAGACGGTGAACACATGGCCCTCGGTGCCGGTGTGGAAGCGGAAGCCATGCACCGTGGCGGTGGGAATCCAGACAAACCAGGGCGCGGTGAAGGCGATCTCCTCGCCCTCGACCTCCAGCACGCCGCCACCGGCCGAGACCACCACGCATTGCGCCAGGTTCTCATGCCGATGCACGCCGATATCCCAATCCAGTTCCGACGCGCGGGAGGAGATGGTCTCGATATGCACATAGCCGCCTGATGGCGGGTCCGCCGCGGCGCCATACAGGCCGAAGACGGGGATGCGATAGACCGGCGAGCGGGGCGGCTTGGCCTGGTTCCGGTGCATGGTTCCTCCCGCAAATGTCCAAGTCTTTCGTCGTTTCGACCCTACACGAGAGCACGGCGCTCAACTACGCCAATCCGCAGCGGGGCGTCGATATCCGGGCTTTCCGGCCGGCCCGTTCCGGCGCGGCGCGGGGTGGCTTCGCCGCATCAATCGTACAGGCTTGCCCAGGGGGATTTCCGCCATGCGTCATCAGGTCGTGATCATCGGGGCCGGCCCCTCCGGCCTGCTGCTCGGCGCGCTGCTGCATCAGGCGGGCATCGACACGCTGATCCTCGAGCGCCAGTCGCGCGACTATGTGCTCGGCCGCATCCGCGCCGGCGTGCTGGAGCAGGGCACTGTGGGCCTGCTGCGCCAGGTCGGCTGTGCCGCCCGCCTGGACCGTGAGGGGCTGGTGCATGAAGGCTTCGCGCTGAATTTCAACGGCGAGCATCTGCGCATCGACATCAAGGCGCTGACCCAGGGCAAGACCGTCACGGTCTATGGTCAGACCGAGGTCACGCGCGACCTGATGGAGCACCGCGACGCCTCCGGCGCCCCCACCATCTACGAGGCGCGCGATGTGGCGCTGCATGATTTCGACGGGCCGAACCCGCGCGTCACCTGGGTGCAGGACGGCCAGGCGCAGGAGGCGCATTGCGACATCATCGCCGGCTGCGACGGCTATCACGGTGTCAGCCGCGCCAGCGTGCCGGCGGGTGCGATCGGGACCTTCGAGCGCATCTATCCCTTCGGCTGGCTCGGCGTGCTGGCCGATGTGCCGCCCTGCGCGCATGAGCTGATCTATGCCGGGCATGAGCGCGGCTTCGCGCTCTGCTCCATGCGCTCCAACACGCGCAGCCGCTACTATGTGCAGTGCCGCTCTGATGACCAGGTGGCGCGCTGGTCGGATGACATGTTCTGGGACGAGCTGCGCCAGCGGCTGGACCCTGCCGCGGCGGAGCAGGTGGTCACCGGCCCCTCGATCGAGAAATCCATCGCCCCGCTGCGCAGCTTCGTGGCCGAGCCGCTGCGCTTCGGCCGCCTGTTCCTGGCCGGCGATGCCGCGCATATCGTGCCGCCCACCGGCGCCAAGGGCCTGAACCTCGCCGCGGGCGATGTGCATTACCTCTCGCAGTCGCTGATCGGCTTCTACCAGGACCGCACGGAGGCAGCGCTCGATACCTATTCGGCGCGCGCGCTGGACCGCATCTGGAAGGCCGAGCGCTTCTCCTGGTCGCTGACCACGCTGCTGCATCGCTTCGAGACCAGCACGCCCTTCGAGCAGCGCATGCAGGATGCGGAATTCGCCCTGTTGCAGACTTCGGAAACGGCGCGGCGCGCGCTGGCCGAAGGCTATGTCGGCCTGCCCTATTAGACCGGGAGCATCATCATGACACAGGCACCACCCAGGCAGGGCGGCTTCATCGCCCGCAACCGTGCTGCGCATCCCGCGGCCCTGCACCCGCCCTACAAGACCAGCATCCTGCGTTCGCCGCGGGCCGCGCTGCTCGCCTTCCCCTCCTCGCTGAGCGAGGAGACCGGGCCGGTCTTCGGCCAGGGGCTGCTGGGGCCGCTCGACGCCGACATGATCACCAATTTCGCGGCGCCGGGAGAGAGCGCCATCGGCCCGCGCATCATCGTCCATGGCCGGGTGCTGGACGAGACCGGGCGTGGCGTGCCGGGCGCGCTGGTCGAGGTGTGGCAGGCCAATGCCGGCGGGCGCTATCGCCACGCGAAGGAGGGCTATCTCGCGCCGCTCGATCCGAATTTCGGCGGCTGTGGCCGCTGCCTGACGGATGCCGAGGGCTTCTACGAATTCCGCAGCATCATGCCCGGCCCCTATCCCTGGCCCAATGGCGGCAATGACTGGCGGCCGGCGCATATCCATTTCTCGCTGTTCGGCCCTTCCTTCGCGCAGCGGCTGATCACCCAGATGTATTTCGAGGGCGATCCGCTGATCCCGCTCTGCCCCATCCTGGGCGGTGTGACGGACCCCGCGGCACTCAGCCGGCTGATCGCCACGCTGGACATGAAGGCCACCATCCCGATGGACAGCCGCGCCTTCCGCTTCGACATGGTGCTGCGCGGCCGCCGCCAATCCGTCTTCGAGAACCGCAAGGAGGGGCTGTGATGCAGGACCTGATCGAGACCGCTTCGCAAACCGCCGGGCCCTATGTGCATATCGGCTGCACGCCGAATGTGGCGGGCATCGCGATGTATGGCGGCGACCTGGGTGCCGTGATGCGCACCGGGCCGGTGCAGGGTGAGGAGATCACCATCATCGGCGCGGTGCATGACGGCATGGGCGCGGTGCTGAAGGATGCGCTGGTGGAGATCTGGCAGGCCGATGCCGCCGGCCTGTTCAACACCCCGCATGAGCGCCGCGGCAAAGCCGATCCGAATTTCACTGGCTTCGGCCGTTCGGCCGGTGACATGCAGAGCGGCGAATTCACCTTCCATACCGTCAAGCCCGGCCGCGTGCCCTGGCCGGATGGGCGGTTGCAGGCGCCGCATGCCAGCCTCTGGATCGTCGCGCGCGGCATCAATATCGGCCTGCAGACGCGGCTGTATTTCGAGGACGAGGCGGAGGCGAATGCGCAGGACCCCATCCTGTCGCGCATCGAGCACCGCGGGAGGGCACAAACGCTGATCGCGCGCCGCACGGCCCCGGGGCTCTATCGCTTCGACATCCACCTGCAGGGCCCGCAGGAAACCCTCTTCCTGGATATCTGAGCCATGACCCAGCCCTGCATCATCTGCGTCGCCATCACCGGCAGCCTGCCGCAGAAATCCGACAATCCCGCGGTGCCGATCTCGATCTCTGAGCAGATCGAAAGCACGCAGGAAGCCTTCGAGGCCGGCGCTTCGATCGCCCATTGCCATGTGCGCGACGAGGAGGGCCGGCCGAGTTCCGACCCCGAGCGCTTCGCGCGGTTGCAGGAGGGGCTGCGCAAGCATTGCCCGGGGATGATCGTGCAGCTTTCCACCGGCGGGCGTTCCGGCGCGGGAATGGCGCGCGGCGGCATGCTGCCGCTGCGCCCCGACATGGCCTCGCTGACCGTGGGTTCCAACAATTTCCCCACCCGCGTCTATGAGAACCCGCCCGACCTCGTGGATTGGCTCGCCGCCGAGATGCGGCAATATGGCGTCCGGCCGGAGATCGAGGCCTTCGACCTGGCCCAAATCGTGCAGGCGGCGCGCATGGCGGGGGATGGGCGGCTGCCCGGCCAGCTCTATGTGCAGTTCGTGTTCGGCGTGAAGAACGCCATGCCGGCTGATGAGCGCATCCTGGAGATCTACATCGAGACGCTGCAACGGCTGGCCCC
Source organism: Acetobacteraceae bacterium (assembly GCA_027483125.1). Taxonomy (GTDB): domain Bacteria; phylum Pseudomonadota; class Alphaproteobacteria; order Acetobacterales; family Acetobacteraceae; genus Rhodovarius. The sequence continues at coordinate 10,091 of JAIXVH010000026.1, forward strand.
AGGGGCGTTGTGGTGCGCCGCGGGGATCGGCGCCAGTCAGGTCGTGGTGAATGAATGGGCCATCGCGCGCGGCGGCCATACGCGCACGGGGCTCGAGGATAATGTCAGGCTGGACCGCCACACGCTGGCCCCGTCCAACGCCGCGCTGGTGCGCCGGGCCGCGGCAATCTGCGAGCGCTACGGGCGGCCGGTCGCTGATTGGCGCCAGGCGCGCGCCATGCTGGGGCTGACCTGACCGCCCAGACGGCTGGCAACGCCGCTGCGGGCGCCCCGACTGACGGCTTCAACTTGGCGGACACCCGCCACGCCAAGGCGGTGACCGTCAGTTCAAGTGCAGACTTCTAGCCCCCGCACGCGGGCTACAAGGACCGATCGATGTGGCCCTGCGGTCCCTGGGCAGCAGGGCCACCATCAGGGCCCTTCCGCTTGTCGTTTAACGTGAGGCGTCGGCACCGCCGCGGCCCTGCAGAAGATGCCCAATGATCACGATCAGGACCCAGAGCAGCCAGCCCACCCCCAGCACGACCATGGATTCCTGCACATCGGCCCAGCGCGCGCCGGCGAGTGAGGGCATGTCGCCATTCGGTCCCGCGCCATGCCCCAACACGCCCATGGGAAGGGAGACGACCAGGATGAGGCCGGCGATCATGACGCCGACCGGCGTTGCCTGGTGCGAGATCCCGATCGTGATCATCAAGGACGGCACGATGGCAAAGGCGATCGCGAGCAGCGCGATGCCACCATTCACCTCGGCGTGCCGCATCGCGAGTGCCATCAAACAGGGCAGCGTGAGTGCGGCAATTCCCAGCGTGATCTGCCGCCCCGGGGACACCGCAGAGTCGCCGATGCCCTCCGTAAGCCGGTCGAGACGCGCGGCGATCCAGGCATGCCGGGAGAGGATCACCAGAGCCAGGCTGAGTTGCGCAGCCGCGAATAGCCACAACAGCGGCATGGCGGCATCGAGCCTGGCCCAGCGCGGATCCGACACCCAGCGCCCCACGACGATCTGCGGCGCTGCGGTCCATCCCGCCTCCCGCAGCGCTTCCTGCACGGCGAAATCCCGCAGCGGTTCGGGCAACAGTCGCAACACGCCGCGGCCCGCATTCCAGGGCGCGCCCGGCACCTCCTCCGTAACGCCATCTGGCCCGTGCTCCAGCACCGCAACCACTGGCACCGGCTGCGCTGGCGTCCAGTCCGGGCCGACGACCGGCACCACCGTGAAGCGGCCGCGCAGCCTGCTCGGGCTTGTGGAGCGCCCCCGCAGGTCGCGCCGCGGCAGGGCGAGGCGGACCGAGACCTCGCGCGCGAGATCGGCGCGCGGAGCGGCCAGGGGCAGCAGGAAGCCGGCGGCTGCGGGATGGGAGGGAGCCGCCACAGCATCCAGGCTCGGCACGGTTCCGAACATGCGCGCCCCGGTCATGCCAATCGAGAGAAAGGCCGCACCGATCACGATGCACATGGCATAGCCCATGCGCAACATGGTCTGGCCCGCGCAGAAGAAGGCCGCGCCGCTGGCGAGCACCAGCGAAAGCAGGAACACGACGAAGAGCGGCGTTGTTCCCTCACCCCAGACGGGCAGCAGGATGGCATGGAGCAGGATCGGCAGGGCGATACCGGCCGCGCCGACCAGCAGCGTCAGAGAGATACGGACCGGTGGCGGTGCCGAGGCAGGCTGCAAAGCAACTGTACGTGTCCGACGAAGATGGGCGTATTTTTTCATGCCAATTCCAACCCGTCGGCGAGGCCCAGTTTGCTGATTGGACGCTGCAGTTCTGATTGGCCCATCTGGTCGTGTTCCCGTTCGTGTCCCCCGGCCAACGGAGACGGGGATGGTACCTCAGCGGCAGCGGCAACTGCCCCCGACGTCCGAGCGCAGGTTCTGTCGGACCCAGCTGACGCCATCTGGCTGGAAGTCAAAGGACGGGCCGATGATGCAAATCTCTGAAGAGCCGCGGCCGCTCTGCATTTGCGACATGGTGGCACGTTCGACCATGATACGGTTGTTCACACAATAAACGACCGCAGGTGTGCTCTGCGCCATGGCCGTCGATGCAGCCAGCGATGCCAGAGCGACTGCGCCGGCCATGAAACAACGCAACATGTCGCCTTCTCCCCAACAGGTTGAAGAAAGAGTGCGGGCTACCCGCGTTGCGCGCAAGGGCGGAGGGCAAGCGCTGTCACCGACACATCGCGCGATCGCGCCCCACCGCTTGGAGTAGAACCGCGCTGATCCCTGGCGGCTTGAGCCGCCATATCGGTACGCTGCTGGAAGGCTGACGGCGGGATTGTCGCAGTTTCTGCGCGCCGCGCAGCCTGCGCCGGCGTCGGCGGTTCATGTCCACAAGATTGAGCCTGCTGTGCCTGAGTTGTCCGTGTGTTCGTTGAATGGTGATGCGGGGGCTGGGGGCGCCTGAGGGTGAACGCGGCTAGTGTCCCGAATCTGAGGTTTGCTGGATCAGCGAACCTCAGATTCGGGACACTAGCCCGTTGTTTTTGCAGCGTGCCGACCGCTCCGAAGTGCTCCGGCTGCGTCTACGCACTTCGGAACCGGCACACTAGCGTCTGACCCTGCCACGCCTGCTGCCTGCCGCCGTGGGCCCATGGCCTGTTCCGATGGCCCCCGAACCGTTCGAGCCAGCAGCACCCCTTCCGCCGAGCGATCGGGGCAATCGCCACCAGAGCACAGTTGGTTGCACCACTTGCTAGATCGAACGTTCCATCTTACAAAGATCGAACGATCGTTCTAGGACTCACATGCCCCCCACCGCCCGCGGCCCCGACCGCCGCACCGAGATCCTCGAAACCGCCGCCCGGCTCTTCGCCGAGCGCGGCTTCCACGCCACCTCCATGCGCGACCTCTGCGCCGCCCTCGGCATGAGCCCGGGCAACCTCTACCACTGGTTCCCCTCCAAGCAGGCGATCATCGCCGCCTTCGTCGAGGCCGATCGCCGCGACACCGCCGCCCGCCTCGCGGCGCTCGCCACCGCCGGTGACCTCGCCACCGAGGCCGCCCCGCTGCTCCTCAGCTACGTCTCCAGCGCCACCGACGCGGAGATCCGTCTTTTCCTGGAGATCTACGCCGGCGCGCTGCGCGACCCGGAACTCGCGCCCCTGGTTCGCACGGCCGATGCCGAGGCGCGCGCCGGCCTGGCCGCGCTGCTGCGCGAAGCCGGCATCGCCGAGCCGGAGGCGACCGCCACGGTCGTCATTTCGCTGGCCGACGGCCTGGTCAGCCGCCGGGCCATGGAGCCCGGGCGCGATCTCGCCGAATTGGCCGGTCCGGTCGGGGCCGCCATCGGCGCCCTCCTCGCCAGGCGGGCCGCGCCGTGACCGGCCGCCCCGCCGGCGCGCGCCGGCTCCTGGGCTTGCTGATGGCCCGCACCGGCATTTCGCGTCTCGCCGACCACATGGGCACCGTCATCTATGTCTGGGCCGCGCTTGAGGCCGGCGGCGCGCTCTGGGCCGGCATCGTCGGCGCCGCCGCCTTCGCGCCTGCGGCCATCGGCGCGGCGCTGGGTGGGCCACTGGTGATGCGCCTGGGCGGGCCGACCATCTTCCTCGCCGCGGGCGTGGCGAATGTGCTGGGCGCGGGGCTGCTCGCCTGGCTGCTGTTCGCCGGCGCGCCCGCGCCATGGATGATCGCAGCCCTGGTCGCCGCCTCGGCCATGCTCGACATGCCCGCCATCGTCGCGGCCGAGAACCGCCGCCCGCCGCTGGCCCGGCTCGCCGGGCTGCGGCTGTTCCGTGTGAATGCCTGGGATGATCTGCTGGAGCAGAGCGCGACGGTCGCCGGCCCCGCGCTCGGCGGCATCGCGCTGCTGACTCTGGGCGCCGGCCAGGCGGCGCTGGTGGTTGCGGTGCTGACCGGCGTGGCCTTGCTGGCCACGCTAGCGAGCCTGCCGGCCGTGCGCACACCGAAGCGCGTGCCGCCGCCGGTCTGGCCGGCGCTGCGCCACGCGGCCGATGTGCTGCGCCGTGACGGCGCGACGGCCTGGGCGCTCGCGCTCGCCGCCGCCGGCCTCTCGCTCTTCCTCGCCCTGGAGATCGTCGTGCTGCCGGCGGCGGTGCGGATGGCTGGCGGCGGGCCCGCGGAGGCGACGCTGTTCCTCTCCGCCCTCGGCCTCGGCGCGATCCTGGGCGGCGCTTCGCTCGCCACGCTGGGCGCGCGGGTCGAGCGGATGCGGATGGGCCGGCTCTTCGCCCTTGGTCTCGCCGGGCTGGCAGTCGGCACCGCGACGGTGGCCCTGGCGCCGCTCGACAAGGCGGCGCTCGCCGGCGGCGGTCTGCTGGCGGGCCTCGCCATCGCGCCGCTCTCGCCACTGGTCGCGACGCTGGTGCAGACCCGCCCGCCGCGCGCCATCCGCGCCGATGCGCTCGGCGTCTCGCAGGCCGCGATGCTGGCCGGCGCACCGGTCGCGGCCATTCTGCTCGGCCTGGCGGCAGAGGCCGCGGCGCCGCAGCACGTGCTGCTCGGCATCGCCGCGCTGTTCGGCGCGCTGGCGCTCGCTGCCCTGGCAGCGCGCCCGCTCGCCGCGCCGCTCGGCGCTGTTCCCCCGGCAGCGCTCCCCCCGCCCCCCGCGACGGAGATCCATGCCATTTCCGCGCCCCCTGTCGCCGGCAGGCAGGGCGCCGTCCGGCCCTCTCTCGCCCGCGCCTCGCTGCGGCTGGAATGGCGGCGCTACCTGGCGGCCGTCGTCGCCGTCGCCTTCTCGGGCCTGCTGGTGCTGGTCCAGGTGGCGCTGCTGCTCGGTCTGTTCGGCACGGTGACCACTGTCATCGACCGCGGCCGCGCCGATCTCTGGGTGGTCGATGCCGGGACGCGGAGCTTCGACCTGGCGCGCGAGATGCCGCGCCGTGTCGAGACACTGGTGCGCGCACACCCCGAAGTGGCGCGGGTCGAGCCGGTCGTGTTCGGCATGGGCGACTGGCGCACGCCGGAGGGCGGGCGCGTCAGCGTCACCATCGCCGGCTTCGACACCCGTGCCGATGGCCTGGCCTTCCCCGCCGACCTGCCGCCCGCGCTGCGTCAGGCGCTGCAACAGCCCGGCGCCGTGCTCGCCGACACGGTGGATCTGGGCAAGCTTGGCCTGCCCGGCGGCACAGGTTCGGCCGAAGTGAACGGCCAGCGCGTGCAGTTGGCCGGCGTGGTCGAGGGCTTCCGCAGCATCGGCGGCGCCACGCTGCTGGCCTCCCGCGCCACGGCGCAAGCGCTGCTCGGCACGCAGGACGCCGAACGCGTGACCTACCTCGTCCTCGGCCTCGCCCCGGGCGCCGATCCGCTGCGCGTGGCCGCCGAGATCGAGGCACGCATACCGGGCGTGCGCGTCATGCCGCCAGCCGAGCTCTCGGCCATGTCCCAGACCTATTGGCTGCTGGAAAGCGGCACTGGCGTCGGCTTCCTGTTCTCGACGCTGCTCGGCCTCGCGGTCGGCATCGCCATCACCAGCCAGACCCTGCGCGCCGCCGTGCTCGGCTCCTTGCGTGAATACGCCACGCTGCGCGCCCTCGGCGTGCCGCTCGGCGCGCTGCGCGCGGTGGTGCTGGAGCAGTCCTTCTGGATCGGGCTTGCCGGCCTCGGCGTGACGGCGGTCGCGGCGACGCTGCTGCTCGGCGCCGCTGCCTCGGTCGTCGCCGTCGCCGTGCCCTGGTGGGCGGCGGCCGGCACGGCGGCCTTCACGCTGCTGGTGGCAGTCGGCTCCGGCCTGCTCTCGCTCGGCCCACTCCTGCAGACAGAACCGGCGGAGCTGTTGCGATGAACGCCAAACCCACCATCCGCCTGCACGGCATCGAGCGCGAGTTCACCCAAGGGCCCGTCCCGGTGCGCGTGCTGAAGGGCATCACGCTGGAGGTGCGGCCGGGCGAACTCACCCTGATCATGGGCCCCTCGGGCTCGGGCAAGTCCACGCTGCTCGCCGCCGCCTCCGGCCTGCTGCGGCCGAGCGCGGGGCGCGTCGAGGTGCTGGGCACCGAGCTCTGGTCGCTCGACACGGCCGCAATCGACCGCTTCCGGCTGGAGCATTGCGGCTTCGTCTTCCAGGGCTTCAACCTCTTCGCGGCACTCACCGCCTTCGAGCAGGTGGTCTATCCGCTCGGCTTCACCGGCGTCTCGGGCGCGGCCGCCTGCACCGCCGCCGAGGAAGCGCTGGCCGCGGTCGGCATGACCCACCGCGCCGGGATGCTGCCGACCGCGCTCTCGGGCGGCGAGAAGCAGCGCGTGGCCATCGCACGTGCCATGGCCAAGCGTCCACGGCTGCTCTTCGCGGATGAGCCGACCTCGGCGCTCGACAAGACCAATGGCGAGGCGGTGGTGACGCTGCTGCAGGAAGCAGCGCGGCTGCGCGGCACCACCGTGCTCTGCGTCAGCCACGACCCGCGCCTGATCGCGCATGCCGACCGTGTGCTGCGCATCGAAGACGGCCTGCTCACCGCCGATGAGCGCCCCACGCCCACCAAACCCATCCTGCACTGAGGAGCAGACCCATGGCCTTCCGTCGTCTCCTGTTCGCCGGCGCCGCCGCGCTCGCCATCGGCGGGCTCGCCCTGCCCTTGCTGCTGCCGCAGCAACCCGCCCAGGCCTCGCGCATCGCCGCCACACCGGTGCCGCTGGCGGCGGGGCGCGGTATTCTCGACATCCAGGGCGGCCTGACCCAGATCGCCGCCGCGCGCGACGGCATCGTCGCCGAGGTGCTGGTCGAGGAGGGCGCGCGCGTCGTGCCGGGCGCGCTGCTCGCTCGCCTTGATGACCGCCTGGTGCGTGCCCAGCACGCGGTCGCCGAAGCCGAACTGGCCGAACGCGCCGCCGCCATCGGCGTGCTCGAAGCGCGGCTGGCCGGCGCGCTGCGCGAGCAGGAACGCGCCACCCAGGCGGTGCGCGCCAATGCCGCCGCCCGACAATTGCTCGACCAGGCCACGACCGAGGTCGCGGTGTTGCGCGCCGAGATCACCTCCGCCCAGGCGGCGCGCGGCAGCGCCGCCGCCCGGCTGCGCGCCGCGGCCGAGGAGGTTGAGGCGCGCGAGGTGCGGGCGCCGGCCGGGGGCGTGATCATCCGCCGCACGGCGCGGCCGGGTGATGGCGTCTCGACGCTGCAGGTCAGCACGCTGTTCTGGTTTGCGCCCAATACCGCGCGCATTGCCCGCGTCGAGATCGACGAGGCGCATGCCGCGCGGCTCCGCCCGGGCCTGCCGGCCGAATTGTCGCTCGAGATCGCGGAGGGCGATGGCCTGCGCTGGCAGGGCCGCGTGCAGCAGGTGGGCGCGGCCTTCGCGCCCCGGCGCGTGCAGGTCTATGAGCCGCGCGAGCGCGGTGACGTCCGCGTGCTGGAAGCCGTACTGGCCTTCGAGGGCGAAGCGCCTGGCCTGCCGCTCGGCACGCGCCTCGTCGCGCGCATCATGCCGGCGGAAGCCGGCCGATGAGGCGCCGCGGCCTTCTCGCGGCCCTGGCCGGCGCCGCCCTGCTGCCCGCCTGCGCCGCCCCGCGCGGGCCTGCGGCGGAACCGCGCGCAGTCGCGCTGCCCGAGGCTTTCGCCGGCCAGGGCGGCGCGCTGCCGCCCGAACTGGCGCCGGGCTGGTGGCGGCTGTCGGGCTGCCCGGTGCTGGACCGGCTCGTCGCGATGGCCGAGACAGGAAATGCCGGCCTCGCCGAGGCGATGGCGCGCCTGGCCGAAGCCCGCGCCCTGGAAGGGGCGGCCGGCCAGGCCTTCAGGCCGCAGCTTGGCATGGGCGGCAGCATCGGCCGCGAGAGCCAGACATGGAACGCAGCGCGGCGGGAACGCAACCTCGGCAGCACCCTCGCGACCGGCCGCGGCGAGGGCTCGGTCGAGATTGACGTCGCCGGCCGCGCGGCGGCGGAGGCAAGGCTGGCCGCCGCCGAGACAGCGCTCGCCGGGGCCGATGTCGAGGCGGCGCGCCGCTTGCTCACGGTCGAGCTGTTCCGCCAGCGCGCGATCCTGGGCGAGGCGGGACAGCGCGCCCGCATCGCGGACCGGGCGGTTGCGCTGCAACAGCGGCTGCTGGCGCTGGCGCGGGATCGCGTGCGGCTCGGCCTGGCGCCGGAGCTGGACGCGGCGCGCGTCGAGACCGCGCTGCGCCGCGCCGAGGCACGGCGGCCCGAGGCCGCGGCCGAGGCGGCGCGGGCGCGTGCGACAATCGCCGCCTTGACCGGGCGCGGCTTGCAGGACGGCGTGCCGGAGGCCGCAGCCTTGCTCGACCTCCGCCCCTTCCGCTTCGCCGATGTGCCGGCCGAGGTGCTGCGGCGCCGGCCCGATATCCGCGCGGCCGAGGCGGCGCTCGCCCGCGCGGGCGCGGCGCGCGACCTGGCCGCGGCCGATCTGCTGCCGCGGGTGACGCTGAGCGGGAATCTCGCGCTGGGCACCGGGCTGATGGCGGGCGGTCTGGTGACGGCGCTCGGCACGCTGGGGCCCTCGGTGACGCTGCCGGTGTTCGACCGCGACATCCGCCTCGCGCGGGTGGCGGCCCGCGATGCCGCGATCGAGGCGGCGGTGGCGCGGCATGCGGGCCGGGTAACGGAGGGTGCGGCGGAGCTGCGGCGCGGGCTGGCGGCGCTGGCGGCGGTGCGCGCCGAGGACGCGGCGCTCACCCGTGCCCAGGATGCCGCGCGGCGTGCCCAGCAGCGGGCCGAGGCAGCCTATCAGGCTGGGCTCGCTGACCTGTCAGCGACGCTGGATGCGGCCTTGGCCGTCTCGGAGATCGACCTTGCGCGGCTCGCGGCGGCGCGCGCGGAGGGCGAGGCCGTTGCGGCGGTCGTCACGGCGGCGGCCGCCGGTTGAACCGCCTATGATTGCAGTGAAACCGGTCTAGTACACTCCCTCCGGGAGGCTGTGGCAGCCGATCGCGCCGTCACAGACAGAAGCTGACCTCCCCGTTTTCTTCGACGTCATACCCGCCCAGCCGCTTTGCGCGCGCCACGAAGTCGGGCTGGCGGGCGAAGCGCATCAGTCGCTGCA
>JAIXVH010000105.1 GCA_027483125.1 Acetobacteraceae bacterium
CGGAGCGCTTGAGCGGTTGCGGCCGATGCTGCGATCCGAACTCGGTGTCGAGCTGGAGATCACCAGAGGCCTTGGCTCCCAGGGCGGCAAATCGGCGGTGGCGGCCGGCCGGCTTGATCTCTCGGTCATCGCCCGCGCGCCGTCAGCGACCGAGCGTGGCCAGCCACTTGCCCACCAGTTCTGGGCCAGCACGCCGCTGGTTTTCGGCACGCACGCCGACAGCGGCGTCGATAACCTGACCAGCCACCAGGCTGTTGGCATGATCGGCGGCGACATCACCCGATGGGAAGACGGCCATCGGGTCAGGATCACCAAGCGGCCCGCGCAGGACAGCGACACCGCATTGCTGGCCGGGCTGTCCGAGGCGATGGATCGCGCGGTCGCCGCCATGCAGGTCCGAGCTGGGGTGCTGACGGCCGTGACGGATCACGACCAGGCCATGGCGCTGGAACGGAGCTTGGGGTCTTTCGGGGTGATCGGCCTGGGCCTGATCCGCACCGAGAACCGCGCCATCAAGCCGCTCATGCTCGATGGCCGCGCCCCGACCGACGCCGCCTGGCCCATGCACAAGGCGCTGGTGCTGGTCTATCGGGCCCAGCCCGATGCTGCCGTGAGCGAATTGCTGCACCTGCTGTGCAGCCAGTCGGCGGCCGCACTCCTTCTTCCCCTGGGCTTTCATGTTCGTGGGGGCGCGTAGCATGGCCGCTGAGGCATCCTTTGGCGCTGCGGATGCGGCCGGGCGCAGCATTCCGCTGAGCCGGATCATCTCGATCTGTGCCGCTGGCCTTTCGATCCTGGTGGCCTTGGGGCCGCCATCGGCGGTGGTGCTCAGCGCCTATATGGAACAGGGAGCCGCCAGCCGGTTCGAAGGCCATGCCATCGCCAGGCAGGTGACGGAAATCGTGGCCGCCTCTCCCGATTCATGGTCGCACCGGCATCTGAACCTGATGGAGGCACTGATGGCGGTCGACGCGGAGTTGTCGCCGCAGCAAGTGCGGATGATCAGGTCTCTCCAGGGGGATGTGCTCGCGCGGGTGTCGCCCTCGCCAGATGCCAGTGTCGCCTGGCCCAGCCTACGCAATACAGTGCCCATCTACGACCAGGGCGAGGTCGTGGGCGATGTGGTGCTGATCGATGGCATGCGCGCGCAGGTGCTTTCGGCCGGGCTGGTGGCGGTGGTCTCGTTGATCGTGGCGCTGCTCGTCTTCACGCTGCTGCGCGTGCTGCCGCTGCGTATGCTCCGCCGCGCGACGAGCCGCGCCTCCTGGCTTGCGTCGCACGACCCGCTGACGGGGCTGGCGAACCGCACGCTGTTCGCCGAAAAGCTGCGCGAGGCGCTGGCGCGCGCCCGTCGTGACGGCAGCAGCGTGGCCTTGATCGGCGTCGACCTCGACCACTTCAAGGAAGTCAACGACACGCTCGGCCACGCCGCGGGCGATCAATTGCTTTGCCAGGTGGCTGACCGCCTGCGGGCCAATATCCGCCAGAGTGATGTGCTGGCCAGATTCGGCGGCGATGAATTCGTCATCCTGCAGACCCAGGCGCGGCAGCCGGAGAACGCACAATCGCTCGCCGGGCGCCTGTCGGGCCTCCTGGCCGAACCATTCCAGCTGGATGGCCACCAGGTGGTGATCGGCGGCAGCCTGGGCATCGCGCTGGGCGAGCGCGGCAACCGCGATGGCGCCAGGCTGATGCAGCAGGCCGACCTGGCCATGTACCAGGCCAAGGAGGATGGTCGCGGCGGCTTCCGCTTCTACGACGCATCGATGAATGAGCGCTTGCAGCGGCGCAAGGCGCTGGAGAACGACCTTCGCCAGGCGTTGGCCGAAGGGCAGTTCTCGCTGGTCTTTCAACCACAGGTGCAACTGGTCAACGGGACACGCGAGCACCGGATCACCGGCGCGGAGGCCTTGCTGCGCTGGAAGCACCCGGTCACGGGCAACATGCCGCCGGACCAATTCATCCCGCTGGCTGAACAGACCAATCTGATCCTGCCCATCGGCGAATGGGTGCTGCGGGAGGCCTGCCGAACCGCGGTGGCCTGGCCCGAGGCGCTGACTGTCGCGGTCAATGTGTCGACCGTGCAGTTCCGGCAGCCGGGCTTTGTGGCCCTGGTCGAGCGCGTGCTCGCCGAAACCGGGCTGCCCGGTCGGCGCCTCGAACTGGAGATCACGGAGAGCATCATGGTGGCCGACACCGCCGAATCGGTGGCCACCATGTCGCGGCTGCGCAGCCTCGGCATCAAGCTGGCGATGGATGATTTCGGCACCGGCTATTCGAGCCTGGGCTACCTGCGGCAGTTCAAGTTCGACAAGATCAAGATCGACAAGAGCTTCATCCAGCACCTGGGTGAACAGGGCGAATCCGAGGCGATTGTCCGCGCCGTCGTGGGCATGAGCCACGCCATGGGCGTGCAGTCGAATGCCGAGGGTGTGGAGACCGAGCATCAATCGCAGATGCTGCTCGAAGAGGGATGCACCGAGATGCAGGGCTATCTGTTCGGTCGTCCGATGTCTGCCACAGCATTCGCCGAGCTGATCGACAGCAAGCCGGGCCTCGCAGTCACGCCGACATCGGAGCCCGAGCCCGCCCTGGCGGATGCCGCCCGTGCAGCCCCACGAACGGTCGCTGCGCCCTCGTGAAGGCATGGGCGCGCCTGGTGCCG
>JAIXVH010000343.1 GCA_027483125.1 Acetobacteraceae bacterium
AGGGCGCGTGCTTTACCCCGCGCGCGCCCGCGCGGCTACCCGGGCGAGACGTCGGGGGGGATGACGGGTTCGGGCGCGGGCGGTGGCAAGCGCTTGAGCAGCCACAGCATGAGCAGCAGCGCGGGCAATGCCGCCACCGTGGTCAGCAGGAAGAACCAGGTCCAGCCCAGCGGTGCCGCGATCACACCACCCCAGCCGCCCAGCGTGCGCAGCGGCACCGAGGCCAGCGACGAGAGCAGCGCATATTGCGTGGCGGTGAAGGCGCGCGACGTCAGCGCCGAGAGGTAGGTCAGGAAGGCGGCATCCGCGAGGCCATCGGTGAAGTTCTCGATGAAGACCTGCGTGGTCAGCATCGGCAGCGATTTGCCCGAATGCCACAGCACCACATACATCAGGTTCGACAGCATCTGGAAAATGCCGGTGATGATCAGCGCGCGGCCGGTGCCCACGCGCGAGACGAACCAGCCGCCGGCCAGCACGCCCGCCAGTGTCGCGAACAGCCCGAAGCCGCCGGAAATGCCGGCCACCTCCCCGCGGGTGAAGCCGAGCTCGCGATAGAAGGGCGCGGTCATGATGCCGGCCAGTGCCTCGCCCAGCTTGAACAGGCAGATAAAGGCCAGGATCGCGGCCCAATGCTGGCGGCGGATGAAGTCGGCGAAGGGGTCGACCACGCCTTCCTTCATGCGCGCCAGCCAGCCCATGGGCGGGCGTTCGGCACGCGGCGCTTCCGGGCCGAGCGCCACGCCGATCAACCCCACCGCGACCAGCGCCGCCGCATAGGCGAACATGCCGCCCCAGCCGAGGGCGCCCACCAGCGACAGGCCCACCGCATTGCTCATCAGCAGCGCGCCGCGATAGCCCCAGACATACATGGCCAGGCCATAGCCTTGCTCGGCTTCCTGCAGCATCTCGATGCGCCAGGCGTCGATCACGATGTCCTGGCTGGCCGAGAGGAAGGCCACCGCCACCGCGATGCCCACGGTGATGGCGGCCATGGTCACCGGGTCGGTCTGACCCATGGCGAGGATGGCGATGATGAGCGCGGGCTGGATGATCAGCAGCCAGCCGCGCCGCTGGCCGAAGCGGGCCAGCGCGCCGGGCCGCAGCTGATCCAGCAAGGGCGACCACAGGAACTTGAACGAGTACGCCAGCCCGATCCACGCCGTAAACCCGATGGCCGCCAGCGACATGCCGGTTTCGGAAAACCACTGCCGCAGCACGAAGCCGGTCAGCGGCAGGGGCACGCCGGCGGCGAAGCCCAGCATCAGCAGCACCATGAAGCGGCGGTCGGGCAGTCTCATGCGCGCAGCCAACACGACCGCGCGGCGCGCCGCAATGCGCTACTCCACGCGCATGCCGGTGGCACGCACCAGTGCACTTCGTTAGCGTCAGCAAGTCGGTAAAGGCGTGAGCCTCAATCCGAAATGCGAAACCCACATCTGGTGTACGCGCATGGCCAGTGCATCGACCGCCCGGATAGTGCCATCAGAACAAGTCAGTATGACTTGTGGTGGCCCATCCCATCGAATTTCGCCCCAATAACCCGTGTCCCAGCCTAGGCGCTTCGCGGTTACTTGATCCGACCGTGTGATGGCTGGCGGCAAGCCCTTCTTTCGCTCGCGCAAAACGGCGTGCTTCGAAGCGTTCGCGACATCGCAAAGAAGTCTGAAAGCTTCACAGCGCGCACCAAGCAACTTTCGGTAAGCATCTTCGGAAGCGCTGCTGTCTCGATCATGGGGTCGCTCGTGCCACACGTGATCTGCCGTGTGGATCAGCATAATGGCTGCAAGGCGCCCTCTGCGCACACATCCGAAGTCAGTTAGAAATTCACGAACTGTCGGATCAACTTCATCGACAAAGAACGCGACTGCTTTGTCATGTTGGTTAGGGTCATGCATTTGACAAAGCCCTCTGATCGCAGCGGCAGTATCACAAGCTATGTGCACTGACGGGCCAATTGCAAACAGAGCCGCTCAGTCGCTCAGTTTACTCCACCCGCATACCCGTGGCGCGCACCAGTTCCGCCCATTGCCGTCGGTCATTCTCGGCATAGGCGGCATATTCGGCAGTGGTCATCGGCAGCGGCACCATGCCCAGGCTCTCCAGCCGCGCCACATAGGCGGGACGGTTCAGCAGCGTCATCATCGCCGTGTGGATGGTGCTGACGACATTGGGCGCGAGACCCGCCGGGCCGTGCAGCCCGTACCAGTTCAGCACCTCATAGCCCGGCAGGAACTCGGCCACGGTCGGCACATCCGGCAACACCGAAAGCCGCGCCCGCGTGGACACCGCCAGCGCCCGCAGCCGCCCATCGCGGATGAAGGGCAGGGAGGTGTTCACCGTATCGGCCATGCCGATGATGCGCCCCGCGATGACCTCCGGCACGGCAAGCCCGGTGCCGCGGAAGGGCACATGCTGGATATCCAGCCCCGCCTTGTGCGCCATCAGCGCGAAGGTCATGTGGGTGGAAGAACCCACACCCGCGCTGGCGTAGTTTTCGCGCCCCGCGCGTGCGCGCACGAAGGCCAGGAATTCGGCGAATGTGCGCGGCTGCGCCTGCGGGCCGACCACGAACACCGCCGGCACGCCGGCCATGTTGCCGATCGGCGTCATGTCACCGAAGGGGTCGAAACTCAGCCGCTGCACCACCGGGTTCACGCCATGTGTGGCCTGGCTGGCGGTGACCAGCGTCAGGCCATCGGGGCGCGAACGCGCGACGAATTCCGTGCCCACCGCGCCACCCGCGCCGGTGCGATTTTCCACGATCACCTGCTGGCCCAGCAGCGGTGTCAGCTCCTCGGCCAGGATGCGGCTGATCTGGTCAGAGGCACCACCCGGCGCGAAGGGCGCGATGATGCGGATGGGGCGGTCCGGCACCCAGGGCGCCTGGGCGGCGACGGGGGCGGCGATCAGCGCGGGCAGCGCGAGGATATGGCGGCGGTTCATCGCGCTGATTTGCCCGCCGTCCGGTGGCCGCACCAGAAGGAATGAGCGGCCGGCAGGCGAGGCTGCGCCCTGTCCTGCCGCTCCGCTGGGCGTTTGCCGCCGGCACCGCCCAGGAAGCATGCGCTCGGCAATGTCATGCGGTCACGATTGACACCGCGAGCCACCGGGCTGTTCTGCGCCCATGCAATGGATCTTGAACGACACCACGCTCTATGCGCTGCCCCTGGCCTTCATCCTGGGCGCCGCGGTCGGTGCGGAACGCGAATGGCGCCGCAAGCCGGGTGGGCTGCGCACCTCGACCCTGGTGGCGCTGGCGAGCGCGGCCTTCGCGGATTTGATGCTGTCGCAGGTCAGCCCGGCCAATCTGGGCGCGGGCTATGGCGCGGTGGCGACCGGCGTGGGTTTTCTCGGTGCGGGGGCGATCCTGAAGGAAGGCGCCTCGGTGAAGGGGCTGGCGACGGCGGCGACCATCTGGTGCGTCGCCGCGATCGGCCTGCTGGCCGGCGCGGGCGAGGTGGTGGGCGCCGTGCTGCTGACGGTGATCGTGCTGGCGGTGAACACCGTGCTGCGCCCGGTCTCGCGTCTGATCCGCCGCCGTCGCCCGGCCGCCGGGCGCGATGAGCTGGAAGAGTCGCCGGCCGAGCACTGAAGCGTCATCGCCACGCAACCTCTGCCGCGCAATCTCGTTGCTCTGCCAAAGGAGCGCATGATGAAGATCGAGATCGAAGGCGACAGCGATGCCGCCGTGGCCCTGGCCCTGCTGCAACTGGTGATGAAGGCCGAGGACAAGGAAGAGGGCGCGGATCGCGAATGGATCCTCTCCACCTACAGCCAGTGCCTGGCGGTGGTGACGGATGGCGTGTTCATCGGCATCGGCGATGAGGACGAGGACGAGGACAAGGAAGACGAGGCCGAAGAACCCGCCAAGGCATAGCGATTACGGCATCGCGCCGGCCGCGCGCAGCCTGGCGCAGGTCTCGGCGCCGAGGATCGCCTCCGCGTGCTCGCCCAGCTTCGGGGCGGGCCGCGCCAGCACCGTGGGCGTGGCCGACAGATGCGGCGCTGTGCCCACCATCGGCAGGAAGCCGCCGGGCATCTCGTCATCCGGCACCTCGATCAACGCCTCGCGCGCCAGGACGTAGTCATCTGTCTCCAGGCGCTGCGCGTCCATGATCGGGCCGATGGTCACGCCGGTCTTGTCGAAATGCGCCAGGTTCTCGGCCATGCTGCGCGCGCCGACATACGCGCCGATGATGGCATCCAGTTCGGCTGCGTTCTTCACGCGGTCCGGGTTGCGGGCGAAGCGCGGGTCGGTGATCAGATCCTCCCGCCCGATGCTGCGCAGCAGCTTTTCCGTCATGCCCTGCGTGCTGGCCGAGAGGCACACCCAGCCGCCATCCTGGGTGCGATACGCGTTGCGCGGCGAGGTGTTGGTGGAACGCGAACCGGTGCGCGGCTTGAGCTTGCCGGTGATGCGCCAATTCGCCATTTGCGGTTCCAGCACGGAAAAGATCGGCTCGAACAATGACAGGTCCAGCACCTGGCCCTGGCCGGTGGCTTCGGCATGGCGCAGCGCGATCATGGTGCTGGCCGCGCCCATCAGCCCGGCATAGGCATCGCCCATGAACATCGGCGGCAACACCGGCTCGCGATCGGCGAAGCCGTTGATGGCGGCGAAGCCCGAATAACCCTCGACCAGCGTGCCGAAGCCGGGCTTGTGCGCGTAGGGGCCGGTCTGCCCCCAGCCCGAGATGCGCACCACCACCAGCGCGGGGTTGATGGCCAGAAGTTCCGCGGGCGGCAGCCCCATCGCCTCCAGCACGCCAGGCCGAAAACTCTCCACCAGGATGGCGGCGTCGCGCACCATCTCCTTCACGGTGGCGATGGCGTCGGGGTGGCGCAGGTTCAGCGCCACCGAGAGCTTGTTGCGGCAGATCGTCTTCCAGGAGGTCTCGATGCCGCCCACCTTCCAGGCGCGCAAAGTGTCGCCTTCCGGCGGTTCGATCTTGATGACCTCCGCGCCGTGATCGGCCAGCACCTTGGTCAGCGTATTGCCAGCGACCAGGCGCGAGAGATCGACCACGCGCAAGCCCTGCAGCGCGCCGCGCGCGGTCGGGTCGAACTGCGCGCGCTTCATTCCGGGCGGATCGCCGCGCGGGCCGCGATGTCGCGGAAGCGTGCGAGGTCGGCTGCGAGTTCGGTGCGGAAGGCCTCCATCGGCGCGAAGGCGGGCAGCGCGCCCTCGCCCTCATAGATGCGCGCAACATCGGGCTCGCCCAGCGCATCGCGCACCGCGGCCTGGATGGCGGTGGCCACCGGTGCGGGCAGGCCGCGCGGCGCGAACAATCCCCACCAGATGGCGCCGCCGGCCATGTCCTGGCCCAATGCTTCCCGGATATTGGGCACGCGCGGCGAATTGGCGGAGCCGCCATCGGCCAGCGCTGCCAGCACGCGCACGCGGCCCTCGCGGATCGCGGCATTGGCGCTGGCGACCGTGGTGATCAGCATCTGCACATTGCCCGCGACCAGGTCGGTCACCGCCTGCGCCGTGCCGCGATAGGGGATGTGGTTCATGCGGATATTGGCCAGCAGGTTCATCTGCTCGGTCAGGAAATGGCCGATGCTGCCGGGGCCGCTGCTGGCATAGTCGATGCGGCCCGGATTGGCGCGGGCATAGGCGATCAGCCCGGCCATGTCGCGCGCCGGGAAATTCGGATTGACCAGCACCAGGAAGGGCGCGCGCGCCAGCACCGCCACCGAATCGAAGCTGGTCACGGCGTCATAGGGCGTGCGCTGGATGGCCGCGGTCGCGACGAAGCTGGTGGAGGTGACCATCAGCGTGTGCCCATCGGGCTGCGCCTGCGCCACCTGCTGCGCGCCGATCGCGCCGCCCGCGCCGGGGCGGTTCTCGATCACCACCGCCTGGCCCAGGCGGCCTTGCAGCCGGTCGGCCAATGGCCGTGCGATCACGTCATTCGAACCGCCGGGCGGAAAGGGCACAACGATGCGAACAGAGCGTTCCGGCCGCCACGCGGGCTGCGCGATGGCAGGTGTGGCAAGCAGCAGCAATGCGGTGCGGCGAAGCATGGCGTTTTTCTCCCTGGTCATGCTGTAGCGCAGGCTGCGCGTGATGTCAGGCGCGCAGCAGATCCTCGGCGATCATTCCGGGGTCGGCGCGTTGCGCGGCCTCTCCATGCCGCCAGGCTGCGGCACAGGCGGCTTCCCAGGCCGGCATGCCTTGCGCCAGATACGCGCCGATGATGCCCGCCAGCACATCCCCCGCGCCTGCGGTGGCGAGCCAGGGCGGCGCGTTGTGGTTGATCGCGGCGCGGCCATCGGGTGCCGCGATCACCGTATCGGCGCCTTTCAAAAGCACCACCGCGCCGGTCTGCCGCGCGGTGTCTCGCGTGCGTTGCAGCTTGGAGCCGGCGCGCGGGCCGAATAGCCGCGCGAATTCGCCCTCATGCGGGGTCAGCACCAGCGGGCCGCGACGGGCGGCGGCCAGTTCCGCGGGCGTGACCATGGTCAGCGCATCGGCATCCAGCACCGTGGCACGACCGGTCGACAGCGCGGAGAGCGCGGCATCACGCGCACCAGGCCCCGCGCCGGGGCCGACCACCACGGATGTGAAACGCGCATCGGCCAGTGCCTCGGCCGGGTTTGCGGCCGGGCGCAGCAGCAGCGCGGTGACCTGCGCGGCGTGTTCGGCCAACGCATCGCGTGCGCCAGCCAGCGCGACGATGCCAGCCCCCGCGCGCAGCGCCGCCTGCGCTGCCAGGCGCGACGCGCCGGTGGCCAGTGCCGGCCCGCTCCAGACCAGGCAGACGCCGCGCTGGTACTTGTGTGAATTGGGCTCCAGCGCGGGCAACTGCCACAGCGTGGGGTCATTGGCCCAAAGCTCGGTCGCGGCATCGGCGATGCCGATATCGGCCAGATGCACATCACCGCAGAAGGCGCGGCCGGGCAGCAGCAGATGGCCGGGCTTGCGGCGATGGAAGGTCAGCGTGCGCCTGGCCTGCACGCAAGCGCCCGGCGCTGCGCCGGCATCGGCATCAAGGCCCGAGGGTACATCCACCGCCAGCACGGGGGCGGCGATGCGTGCGACCAAACCCGCTGCCGCGCCATCCAGCGCGCGATTCAATCCGGAGCCGAACAGCGCGTCCACGACCAGCGCGGCATCTTCCGGCGCAGCATCGCGCGGGCCGTTCCACAGGGCCGCGGCGCGCGCCGCATCTCCACGCGGCGTGCCCAGCGCATGCACGCCCACATCGCGCCCCGCTGCCCGCAGCGCGGCGGCCGCGACATAGCCATCGCCGCCATTATGCCCCGGCCCGCAGAGCACCACGATGCGCGTGCCCAGCGGCGCCATGGCGCGCGCATGCCGCGCCACTGCCTCCCCGGCGCGGCGCATCAGGGTGAAGCCATCCACGCCGCATGCGGCCTCGACGGCCCGCATGCGCGCAACGGTCAGCAGCTCAGGCTGCAACCTTCACGACCACATAGGTGTGCAGCGCGCCGTCCTCGCCGCGGATCGAGACATATTCGCCGGGCACGAAGCGATGCTCGCCCAGGCGATAGCCGGCCTCGTCGTCCTCGGCGCTGTCCTGGTCGTAGTCGAAGGCCCAGGTGGCGCCGCCCTTGCCGCCGGGCTTGTGCACCAGCAGGCCATGTTCATCGGCCTCGCCGGGCCAGAAGCGGCGCACCACGCAGTGGTCCCGCTGCGCCTTCCAGCGCGCGAGGTCGATGCGGTGCTCGGCATCCAGCGGCGCGCGGAAGGCGTAGCCATGCGCGTCGCTGCCGTTCGGGAAATCCTTGCTGCGCGCCATGTGCAGCAGGATGTGGTGCAGTCCATCAGGTGATGACATCGCGATACCTCCTGCCACGCAATCTGGCATGCCTGGCATCACAACACCTTGCGCTGGATCACAGCGCGCATCACGCGAAATGCGTTACGCTGTGACGATGCGCCTCGTGGAGTTCATCGCCCTGGTGCTGGTCATGGAACTGACCCCGGGGCCCAATATGAGCTGGCTGGCGGTGCTGGCCATGCTGCGCGGCCGTGCCGTGGCGCTGCTGGCGGTGAGTGGCGTGGCGCTGGGGCTTGCGGTGCATGCCGTGCTGGCAGCGATGGGCCTGGGCGTGCTGATCGCGGCTTCGCCGGCGCTGCATCACGCGTTGCGATGGCTCGGCATGGGCGTGATGCTCTTCCTGGCCTGGGAGGCCTGGCGCGATGCCGGGCGGCCGCTGCTGGCCGGTCCGCCACAGCCGATGCGCGGCGTGTTCTGGCGCGGCCTGCTGGCCAACCTGTTCAATGCCAAATCCATCCTGTTCTTCGTCACCGTGGTGCCGGGCTTCGGCACCACCAGCGGGGAATTTGGCATCCTCGGCGCGATCTATGTGGTGGTCGCGACGGCGATCCATGTCGCCGTGATCCTGGCCGCGGCCCGGCTGCAACCTTGGCTTGAAGGCAGCGGCCAGCGAAGCGTGGTGCAGCGGGTGCTGGCGCTGGGCCTGGTGGGTGTTGCGCTGTGGCTGGGGCTGGCGGGGTAGGGCGGCTCAAACGATATCGACACAGCCTGGTGCCAGGCCCGCCAGGCGGCGGTCATGGATGGTGGTGAACGCCGCTTCCAGATGGCGCGTGAAGCGCGTGGTGTCGAACAGCGATGCTGCGCTGCCGGCCGCCACCAGCCTGTCGCGCAGCGCCGCGCGGCGCGCATCATCCTGCGCCAGCGCGATGATGAGCGCTTCATGGGCTTCGGCGCTGTCGGTGACCAGTTCCGGCAGGCCCAGATGGCGCAGCAGGCTTGCGGCCATGCGCCCGGCGAAGGCGTCGCCCAGCCGCGTGACCACCGGCAAGCCGGCGCGCAGCGCGTCGCTGGCCGTGGCGCCGGCATTGTAGGGCAGCGTGTCCAGGAAC
This sequence comes from Acetobacteraceae bacterium, assembly GCA_027483125.1. GTDB lineage: Bacteria > Pseudomonadota > Alphaproteobacteria > Acetobacterales > Acetobacteraceae > Rhodovarius. The sequence continues at coordinate 8,864 of JAIXVH010000343.1, forward strand.
AGGTCGGCCGCGCGGAAGCGTGCCATGTATTCGGCCGGCGGCACGCGGCCGGTGAAGTGCAGCCGGCCTGCCTCGCTGCCGGCCGCGCGGCGCAGATTGGCGGCGATCCAGGGATTGTCCTCCAGCAGCCACAGCACCGCGCGCGGCACGGCCCGCAGCACGCGCAGCCAGATGGCGAAGACCTCGGGCGTGATCTTCCAGCCATTATTGTGGCAGCACAGCACCACGGCGTCCTCAGGCAGGCCGAGTGCGGCGCGCGTCGGTGTTTCATCGGCGATCGCGCGTGCCGCGTCATTGGCCTGGTAGCAGCCCGGCAGGCGGATCACGGCTTCGGTGTAGCCATCCTCGGCGCCGGGCGGGATCGTAGTGGCATCGGCGATGATGTAGTCCATGAAGCCCGCACCCATGGTGCCGGGAAAGCCCAGATAATTCACCTGCAAGGGCGCCGCGCGATGCGCGAAGATCGCGTATCGGCAGCCCTGCGTGTAGCCATTCAGGTCGATCGCGATGCTGATGCCGTCCGCGCGCGCGCGCCGCGCGATGGCGGCCGGATCATCGGCCGTGACATCCAGGAAGCGATCCACGCCGGCCATGATGCGGCGCCTTTGCGCATGATCCGACGCGCCGCCGAAGGAATAGGCCGTGACCTGCACGCGCGCGCGGTCATGCGCCTCGAACACGCCGGCCATCAGCGCGGCCACCGCATGGTTGTGCAGGTCTGATGAGAAGTAGCCGATGCGCAGCGGCCCTGGCGCATCCTGGAAGGATGGTGCCGCCAGCGGCGGTGGCGGCGCCAGCGCGGTGGTGAAGGCCTGCATGCCCTGGCGCAGCAGCAGCCGGTCGGTGGTGATGCCCATCAGGTCGAGCGCCAGTGCCGCGGGAATCCCGGCGCGGATATCCGTGACGATGGCTGCGCATTCCTCGGCCAGGCCATCCCAGCGCGCCATGCGCAGCATCGCATGCGCGATGCGGCCGCGGGTGAAGTGGTGCCCGGGCTGCAAGGCCAGCACGCGCCGGCAGGCCGCGATCGCATCGGGCATGCGGCCCAGTTCCAGCAGCGCATTGGCGCGGAAGTAGTGCGCGGCCAGCGCGTCCGGCTCCAGCGCGATGGCACGGTCCAGCGCCGACAGCGCCTCCGCCGCGCGGCCGAGCATGGAGAGCATCGCGCCTTGCTGCCGCAGCGCCTCCGGCTGGCGCGGGTTGATGCGCAGGGCGGATTCCAGCGCGGCCAGCGCATCGGGCCAGCGGCCCTGGGCATGGAGCGCGAGCCCGCGCGCGGCATGCGCCTCGGCATCCTGCGGGTTCAGCGCCAGGGCGCGGTCCAGGCTGGCCAGTGCTTCTTCCAGCCGGTCCAGCAGGCGCAGCGCCTGGCCACGATTCACAAGCGCTTCGGCGAGGTCCGGCTGCAATGCCAGGGACTGGTCGAAGGCGGCCAGCGCTTCCTGCGGCCGGCCCAGATCATGCAGCACGCTGCCGCGGTTGGAATGCGCCTGGGCCAGCGCCGGTTGCAGCGCGATGGCGCGGTCGATCGCGGCCAGCGCATCCTCCGCGCGGTTCAGGCGGCGCAGTGCATTGGCCCGATTGGCATGCGCCTGGGCCAGGTTGGAATCCAGCGCGATCGCGGCATCGGCGGCGGCCAGCGCATCGGCATGCCGGCCCAAGGCCATGCAGCAGGCCGCGAGGTTGATGCGCAGCCCGGCATCCTGCGGCGCCAGCCGCGCGGCCTTGCGCAGCAGCGGTTCGGCGCGGGCCGGCGCGCCGGCCTGCATGGCGCAGATGCCCGCCAATTGCAGCGCCTGCGCATGGCGCGGTTCGGCGCGCAGGAACTGTACATACAGGCCCTGCGCATCGGCCAGCCGGCCCTGCTGGTGCAGGGCATAGGCCTGCGGAAGCAGCGCGGTCACGCGTCGATCTGTACCACCAGCTTGCCGAAATTCCGCCCTTCCAGCAGGCCCATGAAGGCGCGCGGCGCATGGGCCAGGCCCACCACGATATCCTCGCGCACCTTCATGCGGCCGCCGCGCAGATGGCCCAGCATTTCGGTGCGGAAGGCCGGGTAGCGCGGCCAGCCGGTATCGCTGACGATGAAGCCCTGCACGCGCAGCCGCTTGCGCACCACCGGCCCCAGATTGGGCCCGGCCGGCGCGCCCGCGGCATCCGCACCCGGGGCTTCGTTGTATTGCGCGATCATGCCGCACATCACCATGCGGCCGAAATCGCGCAGCCGCGGCCAGATGGCGGCCTGCACCGCGCCGCCCACATTCTCCCAATAGACATCGATGCCCTCGGGGCAGGCGGCATCCAGCTGCGCGCGCAGATCGCCGCGGTGATCGATGCAGGCGTCGAAGCCGAGCTCATGCGTGACGAAGCCGCATTTCTGCGCGCCGCCCGCGATGCCCACCACGCGGCAGCCGGCGATCTTGGCGAGTTGCCCCACCACCTGGCCCACCGCGCCCGAGGCGGCGCTGACCACCACGGTTTCCCCGGCGCGTGGCGTGCCGATATCGGCCAGGCCCACCCATGCCGTCAGCCCGGGCATACCCAGCACGCCGAGGTTCCAGGACAGCGGCGCATCATCGGTGGAGACGTGATGCAGCCGTTCGGCGCCGACCACCGAAAAGCGCTGCCAGCCGGAACCGCCCAGCACCGTCTGGCCGGGCGCGAAACCGGGGTGGCGGCTGGCCACGACCTCACCCACGGTCTGGCCTTCCATCACCGCGCCGAGGGCCACGGGTGCGGCATAGCTTTTCACATCCGCCATGCGGCCGCGCATGTAAGGGTCCAGGCTGAGATAGCGCGCGCGCACCAGCACCTGGCCTTCGCCGGGTTCGGGCACCGGGCGTTCGACGATCTCGAAATCGGCTTCGGTCGGCGCGCCGACGGGGCGGCGGCGCAGCAGCACGGCAAGGTTGGTGTCGGTCATGGCGTTGTTGTCCTCCGCGCAGGTTCGGTGCAGGCTAGCTTGCATGGGAACGCCAAGCTACGGGATGCATCACATCCATTACCGCACCACCGCGCCGGACGCGGCCGCAACATGGTGGAAGACCATGTTCGGCGCGACCGAAAAGGCGCGCATGACCACACCGGCCGGCACGCTGCGCGTGATGCTGAGCCTGGTGGGCCAGAACATCTATGTCGAGGAAGTGCCCGAGGGCACGGCGGGCGTGCCCGCCACGCCGCATCGCGGCCTCGAGCATATCGGCCTGTCGGTCGACGATATCGAGGCCGCGATCGCCGACATCACGGGCAAGGGCGGCGTGCTGACCAAGGGCATTTCCAGCCCGCGGCCGGGCGTGCGCATCTGCTTCATCGGCGGGCCTGATGGGATGCTGGTGGAATTGATCGAAGCCCGCTGAGGGCTACGGGAGGGGACAATGCAAAGACGCTTGTTGCTGCTGGGCGCGCTGGCCGCGCCGGCGCTGGCGCAGTCTGATGCCTGGCCGCAACGGCCGGTGCGCGTGATCATCCCCTTCCCGCCCGGCGGCGGCACCGACATTTCTGGCCGCATCCTGTGCCAGCACCTCTCGCAGCTCTGGGGCCAGCCGGTGGTGGTGGATAATCGCGGCGGCGCGGGCGGCATGATCGGCACGCGCGCGGCCGGCCAGGCGGCGCCGGACGGGCACACGCTGTTCTACAACGGCACGCTCTCCATCCTGCGCGACAATTTCGATCCGCGCAGCGTGACGGACCATGTCGTGCGCGCGACGATCACCCACAATATCCTGGTGGTGAACCGCTCGGTCCCGGTCTCGACCTTGCCGGAATTCATCGCCTATCTGCGGGCGCGGCCGGGGCGGTTGAATCACGGCACCTCGGGGCCGCTGGCATCGCAGCACCTGGCGGCGGTGATGTTCGACCTGATGGCGGGCACGCGCATGGAGAACATCCATTATCGCGGCACCGGGCCTTCGGTTGCCGGCATTGTCGCTGATGACGTGCAGGTGATGTTCGGCTCGATGTCCGCGGTGCTGCCACTGATCCAGGATGGGCGGCTGCGCCCGCTGGCCACCGCATCGGCGCAGCGTTCGGCGATGCTGCCGCAACTGCCCACGGTGGGCGAGGTGGTGCCGGGCTATGCCGCCGAACTGACCTATTCCTTCGGCGGGCCGCTCGGCCTGCCGGCGGTGGTGCGCGAACGGCTGACGGAGAGTGTGCGGCAACTCGTCGCCAACCCCGCCATTATCGACGAACTGCGCCTGCGCGGCTTCGAGCCATCCTTCATGGCCCAGCCGGAGCTTGACCGTTACATCGCCGAGGATATCGCGCGGTGGGAGGATGTGGCCCGCCGCGCCGGGCTGAACCTCAACGAAGGCTGAGCGGCGGCTGCACGCTCAGCCGCGGCGCAGCGCCGTCGGGTAGAGCCGGCCGCCTGGGGTGGCGCGCATCGCCTCCAGCACGAAGCCGCCATGCATGGGCAGCAGTTCTTGCAGCGGCGGCGCATCGGCCGCGGCATCCAGCGCGCCGAGCAGCGGGCGGCCTTCCATGCCATCGGTGGCCGCGCCCATCACGTGCAGCAGGCTGGGCACGATGTCGGTCAGGTCGGCGGCTTCCTGCGCCACGGCGCCGGCGCGGAACGGCCCGCCCTGCATCACCAGCACCGTGGCCAGTTCCGCGCGATGCAGCCCGCCATGCATGCCGCCGCCCTCGGGCACATCCGGCGCGTCGAAGGGCGCGATGCCCGGCAGGCCCCAGTGATCCGCGCGCTCTTCGCCCGCGAAGGTGACGACGAGATCGGCGCTGCGCGCATGCGCGCTGCCCAGTTCGGCCAGCGGGAAGGCATGCGGCAGGATAGAAGGATCGCGCGCCAGCAACGGGCCCGCCCAATCCTGGCGCGCCAGAAAATCCGCGATCTGCGGCGCCAGTGCGGCATCGCGCAGCCACAGGCCGGGCGCTGCGGCGGGAGCAACCACCACATCCACATCCGGCCCCATGCCAGTGCCGGCGCGGAAGCCGGCCTTCACCAATTCGCTGCGCACGCAAAGCTTGCGATGCCCGGTCACATGGCCGTGGTCGGACAGCACGATGATCGCGATCTCCGCCGCATCGGGCTGTGCGTCGCGCCAGGCGATGATACGGCCCAGCACCGCATCGGCCGCGCGCAGGCCAGCCAATGTCTCGGCCGCGCCAAGACCCGCCCAGTGGAAGGCGACATCGGGTTCGGACAGCCACAGCAGCGCCACATCCGGTGCGTGGCGCGGCAGCACATGTTCCAGCAGAACGCGGCCGGCGAATTCGACGCGCGCGGTATTGGGCGTGGCATGCGGCGGCGTGGCGCCCAAGGCGTCGCGCACGGCGGCCGCGGTCGCGCCGTCCTGGTCCTCGACATTCCAGCGGAAGGCGCCGAGGCGCTCTGCCGCCGGGTGCAGCAGCCGCGCCGCACCGGCGGTGCCGGCGCTGACCAGCGCGAAGCTCTTGCCATGCGGCGCCATGCGCTCGGCGAGCGAAGGCCGTTGCAATGGGCTTTCGCCGCCCTTTGCCATGGCCAGCACGTCACTCACCAGCTTGGTGCGCAGCAGCCGATCCGGCGCCACCGATGCATCGAACAGCGTGTTTGCCACCATGCCATGACCGCCCGGCCGGCAGCCGGTGATCAGCGATGGCGTGGCCACCCGCGTCTCCGACGGGAATACGCTGCGCGCATTCGCAAAGCGCGTGCCGGCCGCGGCCAGGCCATGCAGATGCGGCGTCTGCGCGGGCGTCACCATGTCGGGCCGCAGCCCGTCCAGGGCGACCATTACAAAGCGGGTCATGGGCGTCTCCTCAACGCAGTGTGGGGTCGAGCCGGTCGCGCAGCCAATCCCCGATCAACGAAACCGACAGCGTGGTCAGCACGATCACCACCGCCGGCGCCAGCAGGATCCAGGGCGCGCGGGTCAGATATTCGCGCCCATAGCCGACCATGTTGCCCAGCGAGGTATCGGGCGGTTGCACGCCGAGCCCCAGGAAGGACAGCCCGCTCTCCAGCAGGATGACTTCGGGGAAGGCCAGCGTCATCGAGACGATCAGCGTGGACGCGATATTGGGCAGGATGTGCCGCCCATAGACCCGCCAGGGCGAGGCGCCCAATTGCCGCACCGCGCCGGCATAGCCCTGCGCACTGGCCGAGAGCGCCAGGCCACGCGCGATGCGCGCATAACGCTCCCAGGCATGCAGCCCCAGCAGCAGCACGAACAGCCCCATGGAATTGCCCAGGAAGGCCAGCACCGCGAGCGCCAGGATGAGGAAGGGGATGGAGGCGGAGAAATCCACCAGCGCCATCACCGCCTGTTCGACGATCCCGCGGAAATGCGCCGCGAGAAAACCCAGCGTGGTGCCCAGCACCGCACCCACCACCGTGGCCCCGAAGGCGATGACCAGGCTGGTGCGGATGGAGCTGATCAGGCGCGAGAGCACATCGCGCCCGAGTTCGTCCGTCCCCAGCGGATGCAGCCAGGCGCCGCCGAAACCGACCGGTGGCGAGAGGCGGTTGCGCAAATCCATCTGCGTGTAGGGAAAGGGGCTGATCAGATCCCCCAGCACGGCCATGGCGAGCATCAGCGCGAGCCAGATCAGGCCGCACATCACCAGCACTGGCGGTCGGGGGCGCGCGATGCGTGGCGGGGCAATGGTCACGGCGGGCAGTGGCGCTTCGGGCATGTCAGTGGCTCCTCGCGCCGCGCAGCCGCGGGTCCAGCAGACCATAGAGCAGGTCCACCACCAGATTCGCGGTGATCATGGTCGCCGCCACCAGCAGCAGGATGCATTGCACCACCGCGAGGTCCCGGTTGGCCACGGCCGTGACCAGCAGCCGGCCCACGCCGGGCCAGGAGAACACGCTCTCCACCACCACCGCGCCGGCCAGCAGGGAGCCCACCATGAAGCCGATGATGGTCACCGTCGGGATCGCCGCATTGGGCAGCGCGTGACGTGAGACCACGTCGCGCCAGGCGACACCCTTGGCGCTGGCGGTGCGGATATAGGGCTGGCCCAGCACCTCCAGCATGGCGCTGCGGGTGAAGCGCGCCAGCACCGCGGCCCCGCCGATGCCCAGCGTGATGACCGGCAGGATCGCATGCCGCCAGCTCTCCTGCCCGCCGGAGGGCAGCCAGCCCAGTTGCACCGCGAAGACCAGCACCAGCAGCAGTCCCAGTACGAAGGAGGGAATGGTGAAGCCCGCGACGGCCAGCACCATGACCATGCGGTCGGCCAGCGAATTGCGATGCAGCGCTGCATAGATGCCGGCCGGAATTCCGATCACCAGCTTGAGTGCCAGCGCGGGCAGGGTCAGCGCCAGCGTTGCCGGGATGCGTTCGGTGACCAGCACGATGGCGTCGCGCCCATCACGCATGGACCGGCCCAGATCACCCGACAGCACCGCGCTGAAATAGGAGAGGTATTGCACCCAGATCGGCCGATCGAGGCCCCAGGCCTGGCGGAAGGCCTCAATGGCTTCGGGTGGCGCGTCGCTGCCCATGATGATGTCGGCGGGGTCGCCGGAGGCGATCAGCACCAGGAAGGCGAAGGTGACGACCATGGTCAGCGTCACCGCCGCGCGCAGCAGGCGGAAGGTGAAGAAACGCAGCATCTCAGGCGGCCTCCGCCAGCATCGTGTCGGCCAGATGGCAGGCCACCGCGCGGCCATCCGTGGCGCGCGGCGCCAGCACCGGCGCTTCGGCGCGGCGGCGCGCGATGGCATGCGCGCAGCGCGGATGGAAGGCGCAGCCCGAGGGCCGCGCCGCCGGGTTGGGCGGATCGCCCTTCAGCACGATGCGCCCGCCGGCGCGGCCGCGCCGCGGAATCGCCGAGACCAGCGCCTGCGTATAGGGATGCGCGGGCGCGGCGAAGACCGCGTCCGGCTCGCCTTCCTCGACGATGCGGCCGAGATACATCACCGCCACCCGGTGGCTGACCTGGCGCACCGCGCGCAGATCATGGCTGATGAAGAGCATGGCCAGGCCCAGGCGTTCCTGCACATCCTGCAGCAGGTTCATCACCTGCGCCTGGATCGAGACATCGAGTGCCGAGATCGGTTCATCACACACCAGCAGCGCCGGGTCGGTGGCGAGGGCACGCGCGATCACCGCGCGCTGGCGCTGCCCGCCGGAGAGTTCATGCGGGTAGCGCGCCGCCTGGTCCGGCCGCAGCCCGACGCCGGCCAGCAGCGCCGGCACGCGGGCCGTGTCCAGCCCGTGAATTTCCAAGGGTTCGGCCACCTGCGCGCCGATGGTCAGGCGGCGATCCAGCGCGCCCAGCGGGTCCTGGAAGACCATCTGCATGCGCGCGCGCAGCCGTCGCCATTCGGCGCTGCCCGGTGCCGGCATCGGCCGGCCCTCGACCCGCACGGCGCCGGCATCGGGCCGCTCCATCCCCAGCACCAGCCGGCCGGTGGTGGATTTGCCGCAGCCGCTTTCGCCGACCAGCCCCAGCGTGCGGCCCGGCTCCAGGGTCAGCGACACGCCATCCACCGCGCGCAGATCCACCGACGCGCCGAACAAGCCGCTGCGCATGCTGTAGCGGCGCACCAGGCCCTGGGCTTCGAGCAGCGCGCTCATGCCGCATGCGCCGCGGCGATGGCCGGATAGAGGCAGGCGGCGTGATGCGCAGGCCCGATGCGCGCGGGCGCGGGGGCCGCCGCATCGCAGGCATGGCGATGCGCCGGGCAGCGCGGCGCAAAGGCGCAGCCGGGCGGCATGGCCCAGGGTTCGGGCACGCCGCCGGGGATGGCGGCCAGGCGACGGCGCGGGCCGTCCAGCTCGGGCAGCGCGCCGATCAGCCCTTGCGTATAGGGG
>JAIXVH010000187.1 GCA_027483125.1 Acetobacteraceae bacterium
CGCGCGGCGCTGGCCGCGCCCGCCCTTGTCGCCCTGCCCGCCACCGCGCAGGAATGGCAGCCCAACGGACCGATCCGGCTGATCAACGGCTTCCCGCCTGGCGGCAGCCCGGACATCCTGGCGCGCACCATGGCGCCGCATGTGCAGTCGCTGCTGGGCCAGCCCATGGTGATCGAGAACCGTGCGGGTGCCGGCGGCACGATCGGCGCGCGCGCCGCGGCGCAGGCCTCGGCCGATGGGCAGTCGGTCTTCCTGGCCGTGATTTCCCACGTGTTGCAGCCTTATATGAACCCCGACGCGCAGTTCCGCGTGGAGGATTTCCGCGCCGTGTCCTGGCTGGCGACCACGCCGCTGGCGCTGGTGGTGCGTGACAATTTCCCCGCCCGCACCATCCAGGAATGGCACGCGCTGGTGCGCGCCAACCCCGAGCGCTTCACCATCGCCACCGCCGGCAATGGCACGCCGCACCACATGGCGGCTGAGCTGTACATGCAGGCCTCCGGCGCCAATCTGCGCCAGGTGCAGTATCGCGGCACGGCACCGGCGCTGACGGATATCCGCGCCGGCACGGTGGACATGATGTTCGCCGACCTGGCCGCGGCCCTCGGCCCGATCCGCCAGGGCGGGCTGCGCGCACTGGCCGTCACCACCGCGCGCCGCGTGCCGGCGCTGGCCGAATTGCCGATGATGAGCGAGACGGTGACGCCCGGCTTCGAGGCCTATTCCTGGGTCAACTGGTGGGTGCCCGCGCGCACGCCCGATGCCGTGGTGCAGCGGCTGAATCGCGTGGCGGTGCAGGCGCTGGCCCAACCAGATGTGCAGACGCGTGCGGCCGAGGTGGGCTTCCTGCTGGAAGGCACCTCCATCGCCGATGCCGAGGCCTTTGTGCGGCGCGAGGTGGACAAGTGGTCCAGCCTGATCCGCACCCGCAACATCCGGTCCGAAGCCTGAACCGCGTCCTGCCGCCACGGCCCTTCGCGGAGCACGTGCCGGTCGTGGTGATCGGCGCGGGTGCGGCGGGGCTGTGCGCGGCGCTCGCCGCCGGGCCGGAGGCACTGGTGCTGGAACGCGATGCGCTGCCGCGCGGTTCCACAGCACTCTCGGCCGGGTTGATCCCGGCGGCCGGCACGCGTTGGCAGCAGGCCGCCGGCATCACCGATGAGCCCACGCTGTTCGCCGCCGATATCCAGCGCAAGGCGCATGGCCAGGCCTGCGCCGCGCAGGTGGCGCTGGTCGCCGAACAGGCCGCGCCCACGCTGCATTGGCTGGCCGATGCGCATGGGCTGAACTTCTCGCTGGTCGATGATTTCGACTATCCGGGCCATGCGCGCCGCCGCATGCACGGCCTGCCCAGCCGCGCCGGCGCCGAATTGATGGACCGGCTGCGCGCCGCGCATGAAGACGCCGGCGGGCTGATCCTGACCGAAGCGCATGCCGATACGCTCTTCGCCGATGCCGATGGGCGCATCCGCGGCGTGGGCTATACCCGCCCCGATGGCAGCGCCGAGGCGGTGGGCTGTGACGCGCTGGTGCTGGCGTGCAGCGGTTATGGCGGCAATCCGGCGCTGGTGGCGCGGCATATCCCCGAACTGGCGGACGCGATCTATTTCGGCCACACCGGCAACCAGGGCGATGCGCTGCTCTGGGGCCAGGCGCTGGGCGCGGCCACGGCCGATCTGGCGGGCCACCAGGGGCATGGGTCGGTGGCGCATCCGGCGGGAATCCTGGTCTCCTGGGCGGTCATCATGGAAGGCGGCGTGCAGGTGAATGCGCTGGGCGAGCGCTTCTGGAACGAGACCCAGGGCTATTCGGAAGCCGCCGGCAGCGTGCTGGCGCAGCCGGGCGGCATCGCCTGGGATGTGTTCGACGAACGCATCGCCGGCATCGCCCGCCAATTCGAGGATTTCCGCCAGGCCGAAGCCATGGGCGCGGTGCTCTCAGCGCCCGATATCGGGGCATTGGCCGCGGCCACCGGCCTGCCCGCAGAGGCGCTGGCCCGCGCGCTGGCCCAGGCGCCCTGCCGCTTCGGCCGCGTCTGGGGCGCGCCGCTCTCGCCGCCCTATCGCGCCGTGCGCGTGACCGGTGCGCTGTTCCACACCCAGGGCGGGCTGGAGATCGACGCCTCCGCGCGCGTGCGCCGCGCCGGTGGCGGGCTGCTGCCGAACCTGTTCGCGGCCGGCGGGGCCGCGCGCGGCGTGTCGGGGCATGAGGCGCGCGGCTACCTCTCCGGCAATGGGTTGCTGACGGCCACCGTGCTGGGGCGCATGGCCGGGCTTTCAGCCGCGGCCCTGGCCGCGTATCCTGCGACACCATGAGCGAAGCCCCGCCCGACAGCCTGTTGCCCTATGAGCGCTGGACCGAAAACGCGCTGCGCGCCGTCGTGGCCGATGCGCTGGAGCATGTCGGCCGCGAGGGCCTGCCCGGCGAGCACCATTTCTACATCAGCTTCCGCACCGACCATCCGGGCGTGAACATCCCGGCGCATCTGCGCGCGCGCTACCCGCGCGAGATCACCATCATCCTGCAGCACCGCTTCTGGGACCTGGCGGTGGACCGCGTGGCACAGCGTTTCACGGTCGGGCTGTCCTTCGGCGGTGTGCCGGCCAAGCTGGAAGTGCCGCTGGCGGCGCTGACCGCCTTCCATGATCCGCATGTGCGCTTCGGCCTGCGCTTCGAGGCGGAGATGGACGACACCCCCGAACCAGCCGCCGAGGCGCCGGCGCCCGAAGCCGTGCCCACGCCCGCGCCGGAAGACGCGCCGAAGCCGCAGGTGGTCAGCCTGGAGGCGTTCCGCCGCAAGCGGGATTGAAGCCGCAGTCTGCGTTTCGTTATAACGAACGTAGCAACAAAGGGGCCTCTCATGTCGTCGCTCAAGCTCACCGCGATCGGCAATTCGGTCGGCATCATCCTGCCCAAGGAGGTTCTGGCCAGGCTCGGCGTCGGCAAGGGCGACACGCTCTTCGCCGTGGAGACCGAGAACGGCCTGCGACTGACCACCACCGATCCGGAATTCGAGGCGCAGATGGCCGTGGCGCGGCAGGTCATGAAGAAGCGCCGCGCGGTGCTGCGCGAATTGGCGAAGTGACGGTCTGGCTGACGCGGGCAGTCCTGCTGGCAGTGCATGATGAACAGATCGCCGAACATGGCGGCGCGCCCGGCATCCGTGACTCCGGCCTGCTGGACAGCGCCATCGCACGCCCGCGCAACCATGCGGAATACGCCACGCCGGCCCTGCCGGAGTTGGGTGCGCTCTATGCGCTGGCCATCGCCCGCAACCACCCCTTCGTGGATGGCAACAAGCGGACCGCCTTCGTCGCGCTGGAAACCTTCCTGGCGCTGAACGGGCTGGAACTGGCGGCGAGCGATGCCGATGCGACCATCACGATGATGGAGATGGCCGCCGGCCGGCTGGATGAGGCCGGCTTCATCGCCTGGGTGACACAACACGCCCGGTAGGGGCGACCCCTACCCCCACAACGACCAGAACATCCGCACACTGGTCACCACCAGGAACACCGCGAAGGCCCGCTTCAGCAGCAGCGGCGGAATGCTGTGCGCCAGCTTCACCCCCCAAGGTGTGGCGATGATGGAACCCGGCACGATCAGCGCGAACCCCACCAGGTTCACCCATCCCAATGACAGCGGCGGCCGACCCTCGGCGTCCAACCCC
>JAIXVH010000221.1 GCA_027483125.1 Acetobacteraceae bacterium
GTCGCGCGCCTGATCATAAAGCTGCGGCGGCGCGCCACCCAACTGCATGGAGGGGAAGATCTGCACGCGCAGCCGGTTGTTGGAGTCAGCCGCGATTTTCTGCGCCCAGGGCATCAGGAAATGCCGGTGCACATTGGACACCGCGGGCAGGAAATGGTGCAGGCGCAGGGTCAATTCCTGAGCGCGTGCGCCGGTGGCGGCCAGCAGCGCCGGCGTTGCCAGCATGATGGTGCGACGGGTGGTCATTGGATGGGGCCTCCCAGCCTCGTGTTTCTGCACCCTGTGTGCCCCTTTGTGCTCGGCTTCTCAAGCCCGTTGGCACGGCCTAGCCTGCCGGGGTGGGGCGCAAGACCCCGGGGAGGAATGCCATGCGCAAGACCACCATCGCCGCCTTGGCCCTGTTGCTGCCGGCCTTGCCGGTGGGCGCACAGATCGCGCTCTCGGCGGGCGATTCCAAGGCGGTGCTGGAAAACGGCCAGGTGCGCATCGTGCAGAACCCGCCGGCCGACATCATCACCATTCTGGACCTGGGTTCGGGCCGGGTGCTGGGCCAGGTGGCGGCGCCGCATTCCGTGGTGGGGCCGCCCACCTCGGTCGCGATCAGCCAGGATGGCAGGCTTGGGCTGGTGGCATCCGCCCAGCGGATCGACGCGGCGCAGCCCACGCGCACCATCGCCGATAACCGCGTCTCGGTGATCGACCTGGCGGCCACGCCGCCCGCGGTGGTGCAAACCGTCGAGGCCGGCGCCGGTGCCTCCGGCGTATCGATCAACGCGGCGGGGACGCTGGCGCTGGTGGCCAACCGCAATGCCGGGTCGGTCAGCGTGTTCCGGATTCAGAATGGGCGGCTGTCGCTGGTCTCAACCGTCGGGTTGGGCACGGAAGCCTCGGGGCCCAGCCACGCGCAATTTACCCCTGATGGGCGCTATGCGCTGGTGACGCGCGATGGCGATTCCATGGTCTCGGTGCTGCGGGTGGATGGCGAGCATGTGCGCCTGGCCAATCGCGACATCACCGCCGGCATCCGCCCCTATGGCCTGGGCATCACACGTGACGGGCGCTGGGCGCTGGTGGCCAATATCGGCCGCGGCACCGGCGATGCCGACACCGTCAGCCTGATCGCCATCAATGGCGAGCGCTTCCGCATGGTCGACACCATCAGCGTCGGCGCAACGCCCGAGGGCATCCAGGTCAGCCCCGACAACCGGCATGTCGCGGTCACGGTGATGAATGGTTCGAACCGGCCCGCCGCGCACCCGCTGTTCGGGCGCGGCCAGTTGGTGGTGCTGCGCATCGATGACGGGCGGCTGGTCCGCGTGGCCCAGGCGGATGTCGGCACCTGGGGCCAGGGCGTGGTGTTCAACGCGGATGGCACGCGCATCTTCATGCAGAACATGGTGGAGCGCGAAATCCAGGTGCTGGCCTTTGACGGCACGCGCATCACCGATACCGGCACGCGCATCGCCGTGCAGGGCGGGCCTTCGGCGATCCGCGCCCAAGGGCAGTGACGACAGAGCGCGATCGCCCCGGCTGGCAACAGCCGGGGGGTGAATCGCTCTCTCATGCACCCCGCCCGGCCTGGCTGGGTGCGGCACCTTTCCTGTTCGTCTCGCTGTGGTCGGGCGGCTTCACCGCGGTCAAGCTGTGCCTGCCCTACACGGATCCGCTGACCTTGCAGGTGGTGCGCTATGCGGCGGTGGTCGCGCTGCTGCTGCCGCTGTGGCTGGTGCTGCGCCCGCCGCGGCCTGACCGCGCGACGCTGTGGCACCTGGTGCGCATCGGGCTGGTGCTGCAATTCGGCTATTTCGGGGCGATGAACCTGGCGATGGGCCATGGCATGAGTGCGGCCGCCATCGCGCTGATCATCGGGTTGCAGCCGGTGATGGTGGCGCTGCTGGCGCCGATGGTGACGGCCGATGCGCCGCTGGGGCAGCGCGGCTGGCTGGGCCTGGCGCTGGGGCTGGCGGGGGCTGCGCTGGTCATCCTCTCGGGCGATGCGGTGCGCGGTGGCGATGCGGTCAGCTATGTCTTCGCCGCACTGGCCCTGGCGCTGATGACGGCGAGCGCGCTGCTGGAACGGCGCGGTGGCAGGCCCTGCCATCCGGTGACCGCCAATCTGGTGATGTGCACCGTGGCGCTGGTCGCGACCACGGCGCTCGCGCTGCCGCTGGTGCCGATGCGCGTGGAATGGGCGCCGCAGATGATCGCGGGGCTGGCCTATCTGGTGCTGGTGAACTCGCTCATCTCGCTGTCGCTGCTGTTCGCGATGCTGCGGCATGGCGAGGCGGCGCGCGCCTCGGCCGTGTTCTTCCTGGTGCCGCCGGTGGCGGCCGCGATGGCGTGGGTCGTTCTGGGGGAGGCGATGTCGGCGCTGGCCATTGCCGGCACCGCGCTGGCGGCGGCAGGGGTGGCGCTGGCGATGATCAGGCCCGCCGCAGGTTCCAGAACAGCGTCGGCCCCTTCAGCACGCCCGTGATCCCACGCCGCCAGGCGGTCGGCTGGAAGAACTGGCCGAGCGGGATATAGGGCACGTCCTGGAAGGCTTGGTCCTGGATGCGCATGGCGATGGCGCGCTGCGCAGGCAGGGTTTCGGCATCCAGCCACTCCGCGCGCAAAGCCTCCAGCGGCGGCGAGTCCGGCCAACCGAAAAACGCCCCCGCGCCATGCGCGCGCAGCAGCGGATTCACCGCGGGGTTCATCAGGTCGAGGCCCGAGAAAAAGGTGAAGAGCATGTTCCACCCGCCCTGTGCCGGCGCATTGCGGTTGGCGCGGCGCTGCACCACCGTTGCCCAGTCGGTCGGGCGGTAATCCAGCGCCGCACCCGCGCGGCGCAGCATATCCGCACCGACTTCAACCAGCGCCTGCACTTGCGGATAGTCGGCCGGACCGATCAGCGAAACCGGCCTGCCGCCCAATGCGCGGCGCGTGGCGGCGATGTCTCGCGGGCCGGTCAGCGCGGTCATGCCGGCCGGGTTCTCCATGGGTGAGCCTGGCGGGAAGAAGCCCACGCCTGCGCGCCACATGGCGCTGTCGGTGCCGGCGACGGCGCGCATGAAATCCTCCTGCACGATCGCATGCAGCAGCGCGCGGCGCATGGCGGGGTCATCGAAGGGCGGGTGCAGGTGGTTGATCCGCAGCATGGCGATGAAGCCTGCCGGGTCAGGGTTTTCCAGCACCACGTCGCGGGCGCGGCGCAGCAGCGGGATCAGGTCGGTGGGCGGGTATTCCCAGGCGTCCACCTCACCGGTCTGGATGGCGGCGGCGGCGGTGGCGGCATCAGGGATGGTGCGCCATTCCACGCGGTCGATATGCACGCGCTTGGGGCCGGCGGTGCCGCTGGGCGCGCCGCTGGCGCGCGGCACATAGCCCGCGAAGCGCTCATAGACGTTCAGCGCGCCGGCCACGCGCTCGGCGGCGATGTAGCGGAAGGGGCCGCTGCCGGTCATCTCGGTGATCGCGGTCGTGGGGTCGGTGCGCGCCAGCCGCTCGGGCATGATGAAGCAGACCGGCGGCGAGGATTTCGCCAACGCATCCACCAGGAAGGGAAAGGGCCGGCGCAGGCGGAAGATGATGTCACGATCGCCCTCGGGCGCGAGTTCATCGGTCAGCGCCATCAGCGTCTGGCCCAGCTGGTCGCGTGCGGCCCAGCGGCCGATGGAGGCCACGGCATCGCGCGCCAGCACCGGCGCGCCGTCATGGAAGACCAGCCCTTCGCGCAGCCGGATGGTGACCCGCCGGCCGGCCTCGGCGAGTTCGACGCCCTCAGCCATCTGCGGCTGCGGGCGGAAATTCTCGTCGAGGCCGAAGAGCTGGTCGAACACCATGA
>JAIXVH010000195.1 GCA_027483125.1 Acetobacteraceae bacterium
GCGCACGCCATCCGCGCCGGAGCCGCGCGCGATCTTGTCGATCTCATCGAGGAAGACGATGCCGTTGTTTTCGACGTGGCGCACCGCGTCGCGGATCAGCGCGTCCTCGTCCAGGAGCTTGTCGGCTTCCTCGCGCGTCAGCGCCTCACGCGCGGCGGCGACCGTCATGCGCCGAGGCTTCGCCCCACGCCCGAACATCTTCCCCAGCTGGTCCTGCAGGCCCTGCATCCCCGGCGGCATGCCCGGCATTTCCAGCACGCCGATGGGCGTGCCGGACTGCTCGGCCACCGCCACCTCGATCTCGCGCGATTCCAACTCGCCGCCACGCAGCATCCGGCGGAATTTCATGCGCGTCTCGCCCGAGGCACCCTCGCCCACCAGCGCCGTCACCAGGCGTTCCTCGGCCGCCAGTTCGGCGCGGGCCTGCACGCCCTTGCGCGCGGCCTCGCGCAGCTGCGCGATCGCCACTTCCAGCAGGTCGCGCACGATGGAATCCACATCGCGGCCGACATACCCGACCTCGGTGAATTTGGTCGCCTCCACCTTGATGAAGGGCGCATTGGCGAGCTTCGCCAGGCGCCGCGCGATCTCGGTCTTGCCGCAGCCGGTCGGGCCGATCATCAGGATGTTCTTGGGCACCACCTCGGCCTGCATCGCATCGGGCAATTGCTGGCGGCGCCAGCGGTTGCGCAGCGCGATCGCCACCGCACGCTTGGCGTCATTCTGGCCGACGATGAAGCGGTCCAGCTCCGACACGATCTCGCGGGGCGAGAGATTCACCGCATCCATCACAGGGTCTCCAGCACGAAATTGCCGTTGGTGTAGACGCAGATATCGGCGGCGATCTTCATCGCCCTGCGCGCCACTTCCTCGGCCGAAAGTCCGTCGACCGTCATCAAGCCCCGCGCCGCCGCCAGCGCGTAATTCCCACCCGAGCCGATGCCGATCACATGATCCTCAGGCTCCAGCACATCGCCATTGCCGGTCAGCAGCAGGGAGCGGTCCTTGTCGGCCACCGCCAGCAGCGCTTCCAGCCGGCGCAAATAGCGGTCGGTGCGCCAGTCCTTGGCCAGTTCGACACAGGCGCGTTCCAGCTGGTCGGGGAAGCGTTCCAGCTTCGCCTCCAGCCGCTCCAGCAGGGTGAAGGCATCGGCGGTGGCGCCGGCGAAGCCGGTCAGCACGCGGCCGCCGGCGATGCGCCGCACCTTCCGCGCATTGCCCTTCACCACCGTCTGCCCCATCGAGACCTGGCCATCGCCGGCCATGGCCACCTGGCCATCGCGCCGGACGCAGAGAATGGTGGTGCCGTGCCAGCCGATCGGGTCGTGTGTGTTGTTCGTCATGGCCGCGCATGTGGACCGCCCTGCGCGCTGTTGCAACGCATGGGAGGCATGTGGCGCGCGCGCCTTGAACGCGCTACCGCTTTCGCATGTTCGATGTCCTCCCGCCGGGCAGCGCGACGCTGCCGATCTTCACCGCCACGCCTGCCACGCTGGATGCGCTGCCGGCAGCGCACACGGCCTTCCTGCGTGCCGCGGGTTTCGCCGGAAAGACGCGGCAGTTGCAGCTGCTGCCCGGTCCCGATGGGCTGGCCGGCGCGGCACTCGGCCTGGGCGACACGCCCGACCACTGGGCCTTCGCCGAGCTGCCCTTCGCCCTGCCGGAGAACACCGCCTGGCACCTGGCGGACGCCACGCACACGCGTGACGCGCTGCTGGGCTGGGGCCTGGGCGCCTATCGCTACACGCGCTTCCGCGCCGCCAAGCGCGCACCCGCGCAACTGGCCGCCGAAGCCTTGCCGGATGTGCTTGCCGAGATCCGCGCCATCCACCGAGCGCGCGACCTGATCAACGCGCCGGCCAATGCGCTGGGGCCGGCGGAACTGGCAGAGGCCGTCGGCACGCTCGCCCGCGAACACGGCGCGCAATGCCGCATCATCGAGGGCGCGGAACTCGCGCAGGGCTTCCCCGCCGTGCAGGCGGTGGGCGGCGGCAGCCCGCGCGCGCCGCGCGTGGCGGTGCTGGAATGGGGCGCGGCGGACGCGCCGCTGCTGGCGCTCTGCGGCAAGGGCGTATGCTTCGACACCGGCGGGCTGGACCTCAAGCCCTCCTCGGCGATGCTGCGCATGAAGAAGGATATGGGCGGGGCTGCGGTGATGATCGCGCTGGCCGATGCGCTGATGGCCCGCCGCGCGCCCTGGCGCATCATGCTGCTGGTGGGCGCGGTGGAGAACAGCGTCTCGGGCGAAGCCTTCCGGCCGATGGATGTGATCCGCACGCGCCAGGGGCTTTCGGTCGAGATCGGCAATACGGATGCCGAAGGCCGCCTGGTGTTGTGCGACCTGCTGGCCTTCGCCGCGGAACACAAGCCCGCGCTGGTCATCAACGCCGCCACGCTGACCGGCGCGGCGCGTGTCGCCCTGGGGCCGGATCTGCCCGCGCTGTTCAGCAACCATGACGGCCTGGCCGCGGCGCTTTTGGCCGGCGGCGGCGCGGCTCGCGATCCTCTGTGGCGGCTTCCGCTGCATGATGGCTATGACGCCTGGCTCGACAGCGCGATCGCCGATCTGAACAACGTGTCCGCCAAGCCCTTTGCCGGCGCGATCGTGGCGGCCTTGTTCCTGCGGCGATTCGTGCCCGCGGCCCTGCCTTGGGCGCATCTGGACCTCTATGCCTGGAACGACGCCAACCGCCCGGGCCGGCCGGAAGGCGGCGAGGCTACGGCGCTGCGTGCCCTCGTGGCTGCATTGGCCGACGGAATGCCCAACACGATGGCAATTTGACGAAATCTTGCGCAGCCCGATCGATACGCCTGCCAATTTTGCTTGACATCGTTCCGGCATCGGCGCAAATGAACGCTCGTTAAGAAATTTGATTGCCAAGCCATCCGGAAACAGCTTTATTGCTGCTACCGATCTGCCCGGACCAGGCAAGAACCACACCACCAATTGGTCCGATATGTCGTGGGGCCTCCCTTGCCGGGGGGGTGCCACAGGCCACGCGAAAGGAACGCAGAATGTCCAGTCAACACGACCCCGACCAGATGGTCGGAATTCTGAGGGACACAATCGTCTCCCTTGTGCGCCGTGATGGGCCGGATCTGTCGGCACGTCAGCTCGGCGTCTTCCTGACCGTTTATCTCTCGGAAGGTCCGCACACGGTGCGCGGCTTGGCCGGTGAGCTCAACGTCTCCAAGCCCGCGATCACTCGCGCGCTGGACCGTCTGGGCGAGCTGGACCTGGCGCGCCGCAAGCTGGACCCGATGGATCGTCGCTCAGTCCTGGTGCAGCGCACGCTCAAGGGCGCCGCGCTGCTGAAGGATATCCGCTCGACGATGGCGCAGGCCGAAGGCCAGATCTCCACGCCCGTCGACGCCGTCACCGCGGAATTCCTCGACGACACACGCCGCGCCGGCTGAACAGCCGCACGCCACCCTGCTTGGGACAGGGTGGCGCGTTGGTATTGGCAGCGTGATCCCGTTTCACGGAAACACGCTGTGGCCGCTGTGCGAGCAGGACTCACCGCGACGGCGATTCAGCCTTTGCGGATCGTGTGCTAGTAGCCTGTGCTGAAATCCACCAGGTTGATCAGCGGCCGCCCGGAGCGGACGCGGTGAATATTCTCCACCACCTGCGGCGCCACGCTGCGCGGGATGGTGATGGAAGCCGCATGCGGCCAGACCAGCACGCGCGGATGCGTCCAGAAGGCGTGATCGGCGGGCAGTGGCTCGGGCTCGAACACGTCCAGCGCGGCTGCGCTGATCTGCCCTGAATCCAGCGCCGCCAGCAGGTCCTGCGCCACCAC
>JAIXVH010000167.1 GCA_027483125.1 Acetobacteraceae bacterium
CGCTGCACATGGCCGGGATGGGCCATGCGGACGAGTTGCACTGGTTCGCCGAGATGCTGGGCCACCAGGGTGCGCTCAGCGAATTCAACGTGCTCGACGGGCTCTGGACCTGCCGCGTCACCAGCCATATCGCGCTGCGCGAGGTTGCCGGGTTGATCACGCCCGACAAGATCATCGGCGCCATTGCGTTGGTCCATGAAGCGCTGGTCCAGGCCGGCATCGCGGCGCCGCGCATCGCGGTTTGCGGGCTCAATCCGCATAATGGCGACAATGGCGCCTTCGGACGCGAGGAGATCGACATCATCGCCCCCGCGCTGGAAGAGGCGCGGCGCCGCGGGCTGCCCTGCGAAGGCCCATACCCCGCGGACACCATCTTCCTGCGCGCACAGCCCAAGGCCGATGGAACGCGCGACGTGGATGCGATCGTCACCATGTACCACGACCAGGGGCAGATCGCGATGAAGCTCATGGGCTTCTGGCGCGGCATCACGGTTGCCGGCGGGCTGCCGGTGCCGATCACCACCTGCGCGCATGGCACGGGCTTCGACATCCAGGGCAAGGGCATCGCGCGCGCCGGCGCGCTGCAGGCCGCCTTCGACCTGGCCTGCGTGATGGCCGCGCGGGGCTGACGCTGCCGAACCGCGACCACAGCGCGCGCGCGGGGTCTGTCAGCCTTCGCAGCTGGGCGGGATGACGGCGGCGGACAGGCGATGTGTGAACAAGCGCCGCCCGCTTTCACTGGTCAACTCTGTTCACTTGCTTCGATCAGCGCAGCACGACGTCCCCGGCGGCGACCGCCCCGCGCACTTCAACGCCGTCCGGTGTGGTCACACCAATCGTGATCGGCACCTCCCTGACCTGGCCGCCGCTGCGCACGCGCACGACCCGCTGATCGCCATTCTCGCGGATGGCATCGGGCGGCAGCACGATGGCTGTGGGGTTGTCATAGGTGATGATGGCCATACTCGCACTCATGCCGACGGCGAGCCGCGCGCGCTGCTCGGCCGACAGGCCGCGGACATGCACGGTCACGCCGAAGCTCGGTAGGCCGCTGCGACCTTGTTCCTGGCTGGCCTGGGCAGCGACGGAGGTCACCTCCCCGCGCAGCGTGACATCAGCGAAGGCATCGCCCGTGACGGTCACCGGCTGGCCCACCCGCACGCGGCCGATATCGATCTCATCGACCTGCGCGCGAACCTGGAAGCTCTCCAGATCGCCGATGGTGAACATGCTCTGCCCACGTTGCACGCGTGAGCCGACTTCGATCGTTTCCGCCCGCTGCCCGCCCTGCGGCTGCGCCGGCAGCAGCACCACGCCTGAGACAGGCGCATTGACCATGGCATTGGTCAGGTCGCGCTCCAGGTCGGAGACGCGCACTTCCGCATTGGCGAGTTCCAGCTCGGCGATGCGCAGCTGCTCGCGGTCACCACGGGCCAATGTGCTCTCCAGATCCTGGCGTGCGGCCTGCATCTGCAAGGCCTGCGTGCGCTGTTGCTGCAGCAGGTTGCGGTGTTCCTCGGCCGGGATGATGCCGCGGGCGAGCAGTGACGCGCTATTGCCCACGCGTGTGCGCAGATCGGCCGCTTCCATCTCGGCCGCGGCCAGTTGGCGGCGTGCGCGCGCGGCCTCGAAACCATTCTCCCAGCCGCGCAATTCATCGACGCGCTGGCGCGCGCGGATGAGCGCCGATCGTGCCTCGCGCAGCCGCACCTCGACCTCGGCGACATCCATGCGCAGCAGCGGCTCGCCGCGCTCCACCGCGCCGCCGTAGCGGAACATGCGTTCGCGCACCAAACCATCGAAAGGGCCGACCACGCTGACCGTCGCGCCCGCATCCAGCGCGCCGACCACAGCGATGCGCGCGGTGATCGGCCGCGTCTGCACGATGATCGCGTCGCCCGCCGTGGCGGGCGCGACGGCGCCAAGGAAGTCATCGCGCGTCGACAGCCAGGACCAGGCACCAGCACCCGCGAACACCAGGAAGACCAGCACCGTGGCGCCCAGGCGCAGGAACTGCAGCCGCCGGGCATTGGTGCGCAATTGCTCGGCCGCGGCCTCCAGGTCACGATAGGCGCCCTGCAATTGCGCGTTCTGTTCAGACAGGCGGCGGTTCAGCGCATGCTCGGCCTCGGCCAGGCGATCGAGCTCCGTCACGTCCGTGAAGCTCGCGGTCAGCATCGTGCGGCCGGCATCCGCGCCGCGCTCGATCACCCAGGCGCGGCTGCGAATGGACAGGCAGCGGACTGCGCCATCCCGCGTGAAGCGCACGCGCTCGGCCGGTTCCTCGCTGGTGATCGGGGCCAGCACCTGGTCAAGGAAGGCATCGCCACCGCCATCCTGTGGCAGGATTTCGCGCAACGTCTCTCCGGCGCCCGCGCCCAGAATCGCACGCCCAGACGCGTTGAGCGCACGAATGCGGCCATCGGGGGAGATGATGACGACGCCATCCGAAAGGCTGTCCAGCACGCCGGACATGTCATAGCCCAGGCGCTGCTCGGCCTCGTGCAGCGCGGCCTCGAGCGCGGCGATGCGCGTGCCATTCAAGGCGGGTTCAGCGTGATCCGCCATGTGTCCAATGTGGTTCCCAGCACCTGGTCCAGTGTTGTCAGCGCATTCACATAGCCGATGACGGCGCCGAGTTCAGCACTCTCGGCATTTTGCAGTTGCGACTGGAACGACACCACCTGGAAGTTCGATGACCGCCCGGCCTGGAGCCGGGCAAGCTCAGCCTGCAATTGCTGCGCCACCAATTCGCGGGAGCGGCGCGCCAGCTCCGCCTGGCGGCGCTGTGCCTCCAGGTTGCGCACGGCGTCTTCAACCTGTTGACGCACGCGGTCCCGCGCCTGTTCCGCGGCCAGCTCGGTCTGGCGCAAGGCGACGGTCGCGTTCACCTCGCCCTGTTCGCGGCGCAGCTGGCCGATCGGGATGTTCACCTGCAGGCCGATGTTGAAGTCCGAGCGCACACGCCCCAGGGCGCCGATCGTGTCGACCAATTCGCGGCCCAGCCCGCTCGCCTGCGGCCCACCGCCGGCGACCAGATTCACCTCCCACAAACGCTGGTTGCGCGCGACATCCAGCTGGATACGGCTGATCTCGATCGCCAGCAGCGATTGCAGATAGGCGGGCTGGTTGTTGTAGGCCGTCTCGAGCGCCAGCGGCAGTTCGACGCGCACGGAATCAGCGCTCGGCCGCTCGCTGGCCCAGATCCGGCTTGCCGGGTCGAGCGCCATGAGCAGCAGCAGCGCCAGACGCGCGCCCTCATTGGCGTTGCGTGCGGCGGTCAGGGACAATTCCTGCTGCGCGATCGACGCCTCGGACTGGATAAGCTCGATCTGGGCGATGCGGCCGGCGGCGATCAGCGCGCGGTTCACCTCCAGCAAGTCGCGCGCGCGGCGCAGGCTGGCTTCGGCGATGCGCAGCTGTTCCTGCGTCTGTACCAGGTTGCGATAGGCGGTGATGATGGCGGTGATCTGGTCGATCACGCTGCCTTTCAGGCGCAGCTGTGCGTTGCTTTCGCTGATGCGCGCGATGCGCACGGGCGCCATGCCGAAGCCAACGCCGCCGCCGGCCAGCAGCGGCTGGATCACCTGGAACGAGAGCTGCGAGAAGCTCTGTGGCGCCTGGCCGCGCAGATTGGTCTGCGTGTTGATCCAGCCCATGGTGAAGCGCGCGCCGGTGGGCGCATCCCAGCTGACAACCGGCCCGAGGTTGAAGGAATTGGCGGTGTTGCCGGCCACCCGCGCGCGGTTGCCGGTCGCGATCAAGTCCAGCCGCGGCACGAAGGCACGCTCGGCCACGCGCAAAGCGAAACGGTCGGAAATCCGCTGCAGGAATTCGCTGCGGATGGCGCGGTTGTCGCGCAGGCCGATGAATACGGTCTCGGCCAGTGACATGCGCACGCTGCCGGGCGGCGGCTGCGCCGGCGTCATGGCCGGCGCGCGCGGTGCGGCCACAGGCGCCTGCGCATGCGCGGCGAGCGGCGCGCAGAACACCCCCAGCAGCAGAATGCGCGCGGTCCATAGCATCCGGGGAGTGTCGCAATGCCGGCCGATGCCGCGCAAGGGGTGCGCACA
>JAIXVH010000048.1 GCA_027483125.1 Acetobacteraceae bacterium
CCGAATTTGTCGCAAGCCCGCATCATGGGTGTATCCTCCCCCACCACAGGAGGCCCCGCATGTTCCCCACCCAATACGGCCCACGCCACGCCGTCGCCGCCGGCCATTACCTCGCCGCCGCCGCCGCCCACACCGTGCTGGAAAACGGCGGCAACGCCATCGATGCCGGCTGCGCCGCCGGCATGGCGCTCGGCGTCCTGCTGCCCGACCTGGTCAATGTCGCCGGCGTCGCCCCCATCATGATCCGCCTGGCCGATGGCACGGTGGAGAGCATCGCAGGCCTCGGCCATTGGCCCGCCGCCCTGCCGCCCGACATCTTCATGCGCGAACATGGCGGCAAGATCCCCGAAGGCGTGCGCCGCACCGTGGTGCCGGCCGCGCCCGATGCCTGGATCACCGCCCTCGAACGCCACGGCACCTGGCGCTTCGAGGATGTGGCCAGCTTCGCCATCCGCTTCGCCGGCGAAGGCTATGCCGTCTATCCGCTGCTGCGTGAGAGCATCACCATCCACCGCGCCGAATATGAACGCTGGGCGTCCAACCGCGCCATCTTCCTGCCCGGCGGGCGCATCCCCGAAGTGGGTGAGCGCTTCGTGCAATCCGACCTCGCCCGCACGCTGCAATACATGGCCGATGAAGCCCGCGCCGCCCCCACGCGGGAAGCGGGCCTCGCCGCCGCCCATGCCGCCTTCTATCGCGGTGATATCGCGGCCGCGATCGTGGCCCACCAGCAGGCCGAAGGCGGCTTCCTCTCCCGCGCCGACCTGGCGGGCTTCCGCAGCCGCATCGAACCCGTGGTCTCCCGCCCCTTCCGTGGCGGTGAGCTGATCACCTGCGGCCCCTGGTGCCAGGGCCCTGCCCTGCTGGAAGCCGCCCTGCTGGCGGATGCCGCCGGCATCGCGAATATGTCGCACAACAGCACCGACTACCTGCACACGCTGATCGAGGCCATCAAATGCGCCATGGCCGATCGCGAGGCCTTCTTCGGCGACCCCGCCTTCATCGATGTGCCGATCACCGCCCTGCTCTCCCCCGAACATATCCGCGCGCGTGCCGCCGGCATCGGCGCCACCGCCCACCCGGCCATGCCGGAGCCCATCCTCGGCCGCCTCAACACCCCGCCCGAAAGCCTGCGCCCGGTGCCGATGGTCGAGGCCGACACCACCTATTGCGCGGTGGTCGATCGCCACGGGAATGCCTTCTCGGCCACACCCTCTGACGGTTCCTGGAATTCGCCGGTCACGCCGGGGCTTGGCATCGTGCCCTCCAACCGCGGCAGCCAGTCGCGGCCGGACCCCGCGCATCCTTCGGGCGTGGCGCCGGGCAAGCGCCCGCGCCTGACCCCCAACCCCGCCATGTTCGTGGGCGCCGATGGGTCGGTCATGCCGTTCGGAACCCCCGGCGGCGATGTGCAGATCCAGGCCATGCTGCAGGTGCTGCTGAACGTGGTGCAGTTCGGCATGGAACTGGGTGAGGCCGTGGGCGCGCCGCGCATGGCCAGCTACGCCTTCCCCTCCTCCTTCGCGCCCTTCGAATACTTCCCCCGCCGGGTCGCGATGGAAGCGCGCATCGCGCCCGAAACCCGCGCTGAACTCGCAGCCCGCGGGCATGAGGTGAAGGACTGGCCCGCCGTCACCTGGCTGGCCGGCGCGGTGCAGGTGGCCAGCACCCTGCCCGCCCGCGGCATGGCAGCGGCGGCCGCTGATCTGCGCAGGCCCGCCGGCGCGGTGGCCGGCTGAGCCTCAGCCGCGCAGGTGGCAGGCCACCCAATGGCCGGGGCTGGCCTCGCGCAGGGCTGGCGCCTCGCGCTTGCAGCTGCTGTCATTGGCCACCGGGCAGCGGGTGTGGAAATGGCAGCCCGAAGGCGGGTTCAGCGGGCTCGGCACATCGCCCTTCAGCCGGATGCGCTCGCGCTTGAGCGTGGGATCGGGGATCGGCACCGCTGAGAGCAGCGCCTCCGTATAGGGGTGCAGCGGCGAGGTGTAGAGCTCGCGCGAGGGCGCGATCTCCACCATTCGCCCCAGATACATCACCGCCACGCGGTCGCTGATGTGTTCCACCACCGAGAGGTCATGCGCGATGAACAGGTAGGTGAGGCCGAGCTTCTCCTGCAGGTCTTCCAGCAGGTTCACCACCTGCGCCTGGATCGAGACATCGAGCGCCGAGACCGGCTCATCGCAGATCACCAGCTTGGGCGAGACCGCGAGCGCGCGCGCAGTCCCGATGCGCTGGCGCTGCCCGCCCGAGAATTCATGCGGGAAGCGGCGCATCTGCCCGGCATTCAGCCCCACGGTTTCCAGCAACTCGGCCACGCGTTCCTCGCGCGCCCGCGCATTGGCCGCCAGCCCATGGATGGTCAGCGCCTCACCGATGATGGCCCCCACCGTCATGCGCGGGTTGAGCGAGGCATAGGGGTCCTGGAAGATGATCTGCATGTCGCGCCTGAGCGCGGTCATTTCCGCCGGCCGCAGCGCCGTCACCTCGCGGCCTTCGAACCAGACCTGGCCGGCGGTGGGTTCGATCAGGCGCAGCAAAAGCCGGCCGGTGGTGGATTTGCCGCAGCCGCTTTCGCCCACCAGGCCCAGGGTTTCGCCGCGGGCGATATCGAAGGACACATCCGACACCGCCTGCACCTGCGCCACGGTGCGGCGCAGGATGCCGCCCTTCACGTCGAAGCGCTTCACCAGGTTCTGGGCGCGCAGCAGGGGCTCGCTCATGCGCCGATCTCCTCGGCATGGATGCAGGCCACCTTGTGGCCGGGCGCGACCTCGCGCAGCGGCGGTTCAGCCAGGCTGCATTCGGCCGTGGCGTGCCGGCAGCGCGCGGCGAAGCGGCAACCCACAGGCGGGTTCAGCAGGGATGGCACGCTGCCGGGTATCGCTTCCAGCCTGCGGTGCTCGGTGGCCGCGAGGTCAAGGCGCGGGATCGAACGGATCAGCCCCTGGGTATAGGGATGCAGCGGCCGGGCGAAGAGGTCAGCCACCCGCGCTTCCTCCACCACCTTGCCGGCATACATCACCACCACGCGCTGCGCGGTCTCGGCCACCACACCCATGGCATGGGTGATGAGCAGCACGGCCATTCCGAACCGCTCCTTCATCTCGTCCAGCAGGTCCAGGATGCCGGCCTGGATGGTGACGTCGAGCGCCGTGGTCGGCTCATCGGCGATGATCAGCTTGGGGTTGCAGCACAGCGCCATGGCGATCACCACGCGCTGGCGCATCCCGCCGGAGAACTGGTGCGGATAGTCATCCACCCGGCGTGACGGGTTGGGGATGTTCACCAGGCGCAGCATCTCGGCCGCGCGGTCGCGCGCGGCGCGCTTGGACAGGCCCTCATGCTCGCGGATGGTCTCGGCGATCTGCTGGCCCACGGTGTAGACCGGGTTCAGCGAGGTCATCGGCTCCTGGAAGATGAAGCCGATCTCCTTGGAGCGGATCGGGCGCATCTGTTCCGGGGTCAAAGGCACGATGTCGCGCCCCTGCCACATGATGCGCCCGCCCGCGATGCGCCCGGGCGGCATGGCGATGAGCTTGAGGATGGTCATCGCGGTCACGGTCTTGCCGCAGCCGCTCTCGCCCACCACGCACAGCGTCTCACCACCATCGACGCCCATGGAGACGCCATCGACCGCGCGCACCCAGCCATCATCGGTGCGGAACTGCACGCGCAGATCGTCGATTTCGAGAAGCCGGCTCACAGCACGCGCCTCGGGTCCAGCGCATCGCGCAGGCCATCGCCCACGAAGTTGATGGACAGCACCGTCAGGAAGATGGCGAGGCCCGGGAACAGCGCCCAATGCGGCGCGAAATCGAGGTTGTCCTTAGCGTCGAACAGCAGCCGCCCCCAGGTCGGGATATCGGGCGGAAAGCCCAGGCCCAGGAAGGAGAGCGTGCTTTCGGCGATGATCGCCGCCGCGATGTCGATGGTCGCCGCCACGATCACCGGCCCCAGCGAATTGGGCAGGATATGCACGGCCACGATCCGCAGGCGCGAGGCGCCGAGCGCGCGCGCGGCCTCGACGAATTCCTTCTCCCGCAGGGAGAAGAACTGCGCGCGCACCAGGCGCGCCACCTGCATCCAGTTGAAGCCGCCGATGACGATCACGATCAGGATGAAGACGCCGAGCTCCTGCCCCACCACGCCCACCAGCGAATCCCGGAACAGGTAGATGATCAGCAGCAGCAGCGGCAGTTGTGGCAGGGAGAGGAACAGGTCCGTCACCCACATCAGCGCCGCATCGGTCTTGCCGCCGGACATGCCGGCCAGCGCACCCACCACCACGCCCACCACGAGTGCCACCGCCATGGCCATGAAACCGACCGCCAGCGAGATGCGCCCGCCATAAAGGATGCGCGCCAGCAGGTCCTGGCCGAGATCATCCGTGCCCAAGGGGTGTTCCCAGGACGGGCCTTGCAGCCGCTTGGAGAAATCGATCTCGTCGATCGGCAGCGTCCAGACCAGCGGCCCCACCAGCACCGCCAGCACGAGTGCGGCCAGGATCACAGCGCTGACCACGGCAAGCCTGTGCTTGCGGAAGCGCCGCCAAGCCTCGCGCCAGGGGCCGACGCGCGGGCGGTCGGTGCCCTGGGCGGGGCTAGCGATAGCTGATGCGGGGGTCGAGCCAGCCATACAGAACATCCGCGATCAGGTTGAAGAGGATGACCAGACAGGCGATGACGAAGGTCACCGCCATGATCACCGGCGTGTCATTGGCCAGCACCGCCGAGATCAGCAGCGAGCCGATGCCGGGGACGCGGAAGATCTGCTCGGTCACGATGGCGCCGCCGAAGATCGCGGGCATCTGCAAGGCCAGCAGCGTCACCACCGGGATCATCGCATTGCGCACCACATGGCGCATGGTGACGGCACCTTCCGAGATGCCCTTGGCGCGCGCCGTGGTCACATGGTCCAGCCGGATCACGTCCAGCACCGCCGAACGCACGAAGCGCACCAGCGCAGCACCCTGGAACAGGCCGAGCACGGTGATGGGCATGATGGATTGGCGGAACTGCTCCCACCACCAGGCCCAGCCCGTGGCCTCGATCTGGCTGCGATAGACGAAGGGCAGCCAGTCGAGCTGGATGGAGAACAGCAGGATCAGCAGCAGCCCGGTGAAGAAGGTGGGCAGCGAGAAGCCGATGAAGGCCAGCGTATTGGCGATCTGGTCGAAGATCGAATAGGGGCGGGTTGCGGCATAGACGCCGATCGGCAGGGCGATGGCGATGGCCAGCACCTGCGACAGCCCGATCACCGCGATGGTGGTGGGCAGGCGCTGCATGATCAGGTCATCGACCGGGATGCGGCTGACGAAGGAATAGCCCCATTCGCCGCGCAGCATGGCAAAGAGCCAGTTGAAATAGCGCTGGTGGATAGGGTCATCGAGGCCGAGGCTCGCGCGCAGATTCTGCCGCACCTCGGGCGGGATGGCCGGGTTGGTGGCCAGCTCCTCGAACGGGTCCCCCGGCGCGAGCGCCAGGATGCCGAACAGGATCACGCTGATCCCGAGGATGCTCGGGATCGCGATCAGCAGCCGGCGCAGCAGGTATTGGGTCACGTGGCGCCGATCAGGTTTCGCGCCACCAGTCGTTCAACAGCCAGAAGGTGCTGTCCCAGGCCGAGAGCACAGGCCGCAGATTGTTGAGCGAGGCGCTGACCAGCGGCCGGCTGACCAGCGGGATGACATGGTTGCTGCCCACGATCAGGTCGTTCATGCGGATGAAGAGTGCGGCGCGGCGCACCGGGTCCAGCTCGCCTTCGGCTGCGCGGAAGGCGGCATCGTATTCGTCATTGCGCCAGCGGACGACGTTGCGGCCCTGCCAGGAATTGGCCCGCGTCGCCATCTCCCAGGAGACATACTGGTTCATGAAGCGCTGCGGATCGGCCTGCGGCATGGTCGTCGTGTACATCTGCATGTCGGCGTAGAATTTCGTGAAGGTGTCCGGATTGGCCACATCGGACGAGAAGAAGACCGACGCCGTGATGGTCTTGAGGTCGAGGTCGATGCCCGCGCGCTGCGCCGCCTGGCGGATGATCTGCTGCGTGCGCTGGCGCGGCGCGTTGACCGAGGTCTGGTAGACGAAGCGCAGGCGCACGCCATCCTTCTGGCGGATACCGCCCTGCCCGCGCGTCCAGCCCGCGGCCTCCAGGATCTCATTGGCGCGCTGGATGTTGAACTCCATGCGGGTATTGCCCGAACGGAAGCGCGGCGGGTTGTTGAGGAAGTTGCCGGTGGCCGGACCGCCGCGGCCGTAAATGAACTGGCTGATGGAGTTGCGGTCCACCAGCAGCGCCATGGCCTGGCGCACCGCGGGGTCGCGGAAGGCGGGGTGCTGGGTGCGGATATGCGAGCGCTCGCCCTCGATCTCCTGGTTGGGATCGGTGACGTTCAGCTGCAGGAATTCGACGCCGCCGCCGGGGATGATGTTGACCCGGCCGCGATTGGCGGCCTCCAGCCGCAGCAGGATGTCGTCCTCCACCTGCATGTTCCAGGCATAGTCGAAATCACCGGTCTGCAGCACGGCGCGCGCGGCAGAAACGGCATCGCCGCCGCCCTTGACCTCGATCGTGTCGAAGAAGGGCCGGTTGGGCATGTGGTAGTTGGCGAAGGCCTCGCCGCGCACCGTGTCGCCGGGGGAGAAGGAGGTGAAGCGATAGGGCCCGGTGCCGACCGGGCGCAGATTGGCCGGCGCGTCGCGCGAATTGGCGCCCGCGAAGCCGGCGAAGAGGTGGCGCGGAATGATCACGCCGGTGGCGGCGACGAAGGCGTCGGCCCAGAAAGGCGTGGGCTGGGTGAACTCCACGCGGACGGTGAAGTCATCCACCTTGACCACATTCACATCGCGGTAGTTGCCGCTGGTGACGGCCGCAACCGCCGGGTTGCGCGCATATTCCCAGTTGAACAGCACGTCATCGGCGGAGAAATCCTGGCCGTCATGCCATTTCACGCCGCGCTTGAGCTTCCAGGTGACGGAACGCCCATCGGCGGAAAGCCCGCCATTCTCGGTCGAGGGAATCTCAGCGGCCAGGATCGGGTGCAGCGTGCCGTCCGATGCCCAGCCGGCCAAGGGTTCGTAGAAGACGCGGCTGGAATCCTGGTTGGTGGTGCCGGCCGCAAAATGCGGGTTGAGCAGCGTGGGTGCCTGCCAGTACAGCACCTTCAGCGCGCCACCGCCGCGCCGCGTGGGCTGGTAGGCGGGAACGCCTTGCGCCTGGGCAGGCGCGGCACCAGTGATGGCGAGCAACTGGGTGGCCATGGGCGCGGTCAGGCCCAATGCGGCCATGCGCTTGACGAAGCCGCGGCGCGACAGCGTTCCACGCTTCACACGGCCAATCAGGTCGCGCAGTTGATCGTCTTGCATGCAGCTCTCCCATTCCGGCGCGGCGCAGGCGCCTTGCGGGATGGAGGTTAACGCATTGCGCGGCTCTGCCAATCGGCCAGAGCATGGCTGAATCGTCCCGCTCGGCGCGGGATGCCTGCGAAATGGTCAGTGCGACGGCAGAGCGGCCGGCCGCGCCGCTGCATGAGCTGGGGGCGCCAAGGTCTCCCCTGGCGCCCCCGCCGGATCCCCATCCGGTGTTCGATTGGGCCTGGCCGCTGCGGGCCAGGCCATCTCCGCATCAGAAGACGAAGTCCGAGGCCTGCATCGGCGCGGTCACCCCATAGAGGATGATCTGGTCCGCGCCGTGCTGGATCAGTGTCTTGTCCGCATAGGCCACGATGTTCAGCTGGCCGATATTGGTGATGCCGCTGCCGGCGAAGTGGATCTGGTCCCCTTCGGCGCGGCTGAAATCGGCCACTTCCACGGTGCCCCAGCCGGGCGCGCCGAAGACCAAGTCATCCGCACCGCCATAGCCGTACATCACGCCGCCCTCGGTGCCGACCTTGAAGGTGTCGTTGAAGTTCGAGCCCCAGAAGATCGTGTAGCCGTCACCTGCATTCAGCGTGGAGCCGGCGGTGGAATTGGCCACCAGGTTCCCGCCCGTGGCGTTGCCGTTCAGCGTGGTCGCATGGCCGGAGAGGTAGGCCACCTCGATATGGTCGCCCACCGTCCAGCCGCTCACCGCGACCCAGGCGGTGTCGTAGCCCTCATTCGCATTCTCGAAGGCGCGGTCACCCAGGTTCTTGATGATGAAGTGCTCATGGCCCGCACCGCCATACATCGTGGTGGCGCCACCGCCGGCGTAGAAGATGTCGTTGCCGGCACCGCCCACGAAGGTGTCGTTGCCGCCCTGGCCCCAGAACACGTTGTCACCCAGTTGCGCGGTGATCATCGAGCCCGAGGTATTGGCCACCACCTGCGCGCCGGAGGTGCCGATATTCACCGAGGTCGCGTTGCCGAACAGGCGCACGATCTCGATATTGTCGCCCACCGTCCAGCCATTGGCGCTGACCCAGGCGGTGTCGATGCCCTCGCCGGGCCGTTCCACCACCACATCCCCGGCATTGTTCACGACGAACTGGTCATTGCCGGCACCGCCGATCATGGTGCTGGTGCCGAGGCCGGAGCGGATGATGTCATCCCCCGCGCCGCCGTTGAGGATTTCGCCGTTGTTGTCGCTGCCCCAGATCTCGTCGTTGCCACCCTCGGCATCGATGTAGGAGGTGCGGCCGGCATTGGCGACGATGATGTTGTCCAGCGCATTGCCCTTGATGTTGGCGGCGCTGCCGATCAGGCGGGCCACCTCCACCTCGGGCGACATGATCCAGCCATCGGCCGAGACCCAGGCCGCGTCATTGCCGCCGCCCGCGCGCTCCACGATCATGTCGGCCACAGAGTTGATCTGGAAGCCGTCATGGCCGCTGGTGCCGAACAGCACCGCACCTGGTGCTGCCGCCACATCGGTCAGCCGCAGGTTCTGGTCGGTGAAGCTGACCCACTGCACGCCCGACAGATGCTGCTC
>JAIXVH010000275.1 GCA_027483125.1 Acetobacteraceae bacterium
CCAGGGTTTCGACCGTCATGGCCGTGGCCTGGTCAAGACCAGGGCGGGCAGGCCGCGCGCGGTGCCCGGCACCCTCGCGCCATAGCCGAGGCGTTCGGCGACGCGGATCGAGGCTCCGTTATCCGGCGCGATCACGCAGAAGGTGAAGGGGACCGCCAGCAAATCATCGGCCCAGCGCAACACCGCCTGCATGGCTTCAGTCGCGAAGCCCTGGCCTTGGTGTGCGGGCGGCATCACCCAGCCGGCTTCCGGGGCATCGCCGTGGTCTGGCTCCAGCGGCCGGCGGAAGGCGGCCAGGCCGAATTCGCCGATGAACGCGCCATCCGCGCGCCGCTCCGCGACCCAATAGCCAAAGCCCATCACGGTCCAGAGGCCCGCATTGCGCAACAGCCGCACCCAGGATTCAGCAGGCGTGGAGGGCTGGCCGACCGTGTGCCGAGCGACGCCAGGGTCTGCCCACATCGCCGTGCTGTTCGCATGGTCCTCGGCGCGCGGCGCGCGCAGCACGAGGCGCTGCGTTTCCAGGCGCGGGATCACGCCGCGAGCCGCGCCGCGTCCAGTTCGCCCATGAAGGACAACGCCGTCGGGCCGGCCATCAGCACATGGCCATCATCGCGCCATTGCAGGCGCAGATCGCCGCCGGGCATGCGGATGCGCGCGCGGCGGCCGGTCAGCCCGCGGCGTGCGGCATTGACGATGGTGGCGCAGGCACCGGAACCACAAGCCATCGTCATGCCCGCACCGCGTTCCCACATCACCAGGCGGATGTCGTCGGGTGCGAGGATCTGCGCGAAGCCGATATTGGCGCGGTCGGGGAACAGCGCGTCGCGCTCCAGGATCGGGCCGATTTCGGCGACGGGAATCGCCGTCAGGTCAGCCACGAAAAACGTCGCATGCGGGTTGCCCATGGAGCAGGCTGCGGGGTCCGAGACCGGCCCCAGCGCGAGCGGCAGGTGCAAAGTGTCCATCGCGCGGGCCAGCGGCACCTCGGCCCAGTCCAGCCGGGCGGGGCCCATATCCACCTCGATCTCGCCATCGGGCAGGGCGCGGGCGGGCAGCAGGCCGGCGATGGTCTGCACCACGGCGTGGTCGCGGCCGGTCTCCTCGAAGACCAGGCGGGCGACGCAGCGGGTGGCATTGCCGCATGCCCCTGCCTCTGACCCGTCAGGGTTCAGGATGCGCATGAAGACATCGGCCTGCGCGGAGGGCTCCAGGCGGATGATCTGCTCCGCGCCCACGCCCAGATTGCGGTTGGCGAGCCAACGCGCGCCATCAGGCGTGATCGGCACCGGTGTGGCGCGGGCGTCCAGGATGACGAAGTCGTTCCCGGCGCCATGCATCTTGCGGAAGGGCAGGCCCATGCATCGCATATAGGCGCGCGCCGGCCATTCGGCTATTGGCAGCGCATGCAACGCTGGGTTCTTCTCGCTGTGCTGGCGCTGGCCGCCTGCGGCAACCGCTATTCACCCGACGAATACAACACGCGCGCCGTGCAGCAGGCCAATCGTGCCAGCCAGGGCGTGGTGGTGGGCTTCCGCGCGGTGCGGGTCTCCTCCGACGGCGCGACGGGCGCGGCCGCGGGTGCGGCGGCGGGCGGCGCGGTGGGTGGCGCGGTCGGCGCGCCGGACCGTGTGGCGAGCGCCTTGGGCGCGGTGGGCGGCGCGCTGGTGGGCGGCCTGTTGGGCACCGCGGCCGAACGCGCGACCGCCAGCGCGGACGCCTTCGAATACATCGTGCGCAAGTCCAATGGCGACCTGGTGAGCGTGACGCAGCGCGACCTGGTGGCGTTGCCGGTGGGCGCGCGGGTCTTGGTGATCGAGGGTGCGCAGGCGCGCATCGTGGCCGATTACACGCAGCCCGTCCCGGGTGCGCCCGTGCAGGCCGTGCGGCCCGCCCCAGCCCCTGAACCCGACCATGCGCCCGATCTGGGTATGGCCCCGGCCACCGCGCTGGACCGGATCCCCGAATGGGTCATGGGCGGTATTTCGCCGCTGCGCTGAGCCGGTTTTGAGCGACAAGTTGTTGATTCGGCGCGCCCCGCGACGCGGGCTATGCGCGCGTGTCAAGACTTACCCACAATTTTCTGATTCAACGCGGCAATCCAGTGCTTGTGTCCGGACCCGCCGTTCCACTACCGTATGTGGTAGCAGGGGATGACAGGGGACAAGCTATGGATTGGACCTCAGAGGCGATCGACCGTCTTCGCGGTTTGTGGAGCGAAGGCCACAGCACCGCCGAAATCGGCCGGCGCATGGGCATTTCGAAGAACGCCGTGGTGGGCAAGGCGCATCGGCTGAACCTGCCGGCGCGGCCCAGCCCGATCCGGCGAGACGCCGCCCAGGCCCCCAAGCCCGCGCCCGCGCGCCGGCAGACGCTGCCGCCGCTGCGCGCCGCGCTGCGTGAACCGGTGCAGGTGCTGCGCCCGGCCGCGGCGCCGCTGCCGGCCCCGGTGGCCGTCATGCCGCGCCCGGCGCCCGCGCCCACCCGGCCGACCATCTTCCGCGCCGTGGCGAAGTCCTGCTGCTGGCCGATCGGCGAGCCGGGAACCAAGGAATTCCGCTTCTGCACGGCCGAAGCCATGCCCAGCAAACCCTATTGCCTGGAGCACGCGTCCGTCGCCTATGTGAAGGTCAAGGATCGCCGGGAGGACGCGGCCTGATGATCCCCTTGGCAGAGCGGGGCTTTGGCTTCGCCCCCGGCGTCTTCCAGTATTCCTGCGGCGTGGTGGCGCTGCCGGGCTACCGCATGGAACGTGTGCGCTTCCGCAAGCCGGTGCCGATCGCCGCCGGCTTTGCGCGGATCAAGGCGCAGCTGGAAGGCCTCGGTCGCCCGCTGACCGCCTTTGCAGCCTGCGAATTGCGCAGCCCTGAACCCTTCACCGAGGACGGGTTCATCGCCTTCAACAAGATCTACGCCGCGACGCTCCAGGAATGGGGCATCTTCACCGATGGCAAGAACCCCGTGGCGCGCAGCAATGTCTGCCCGGA
>JAIXVH010000352.1 GCA_027483125.1 Acetobacteraceae bacterium
ATAGACGGCGAGGTTGAAGGTGGAGGTGCCCGGCCCGCCCCGCGTCAGCAGGTAGATTTCCTCGAACTTGTTGAAGGTCCAGATGGTGCGGAAGACGATCACCACCACCAGTACTTCCTTCAGCATGGGGAGCGTGATGTCGATGAAGCGCCGCCAGGCACCCGCCCCATCCACCTTGGCCGCGTCATACAGTTCGGTCGGAATGGTCTGCAGGCGGGCCAGCACGCAGATTACGACGAAGGGCGTGTATTTCCACACATTCAGCAGGATGGCGGAGAGCATCGCCATGTCCGGCGTGGAGAGCCAGGCGATGTTCTCCGAGATGATGCCCGCACTGAGCAGCGCGTGGTTCACGATGCCGATCTCGGAGTTGAAGATCCAGCGCCAGTTCAGCGCGATGACGACCGTGGGCACGATGTAGGGAAACAGCAGCAGCCCGCGGAAGACGGCCATGCCGGGCAGCGTCAGGTTCAGCAACAGCGCGAGGGTCACGCCCAGCACGGTCTGGAACAGGATGGACCATCCGGTCCAGACCAGCGCCTGGCGGAAGCTGTCCCAGAACAGCGGGTCCTCGAAGATCCGCTCGAAATTCTCGAAGCCCACCCAGTAGATGTCATCGGGGCGGAGCGGGTTGTAGGCGTAGAACGCCATCCGCACCGCCTCCACCACCGGCCACACCATGAACAGCGCGGCCGTGACGATGAAGGGCAGCATGAACAGGATCCCGACCTGGCGGTCGGAGAGGGTGAAGCGGCGCCTCTCGGGCGCCGCAGGCCGGGTTCCTGCCATGCGTCAGCGCGCGAGCATGCGGGCGTTGTCGCGGCGGATGCCCTCGAACTGGCGATGGCCCCATTCGACCGCGGTCTTGGGTGCCTCGTTGTTCAGCAGCATGCGCTGCACCGCCTGCGCCCAGACGCTGCGGCCATGCGCCACGCCCGCCAGCGGATTCACGCCACGCTTCTGCTCCAGGCCGGTGTTGCAGGCATGGGGCACACTGTCCTTGAAGATGACATCCAGCGAGCGTGGCTTGGACCGGTAGAAGGGGTGCGCCAGCATCGCCGGCGCGCTCGCCACATCCTTGAACACCGGGCCCACATTGGGCATCAGGCTCTGGCTGTAGCGCACCATCCAGTCCACGCTGTTGGAGACATAGGCCACGGCCTCCTTCGTCTCGCGGATGAAGGGATTGTCGCGGCGGGGGATGATCCAGCCATTGATGTCGGTCCAGGACCAGCGCGCGCCGGTGCGCGGATGGGCCGGGTTCAGGTAGTATTCCATGTTGTTGAACAGCGCCGGCGTCTCCTCCGCCGCGCGGCCCATGGTGCGGCCCCAATAGGCCGACATGGCGGTGCGGCCGGCCACATGCTGGTCCACCACCTGCAGGAAGCTGAACTCGACGGCCGAGCGCGGCATGGCCGGCTGCAGGCGCCGGATCATCTCGAAGGCTTCGACCGTGGCGGGGCTGTCGAACACCGTCTTGAAGTTGTCCCGCGTGTCCCAGGTCAGGCCGCCGGCCTGCCAGATGAACTGCGTGATGTGGTAGTCGGCGCAGAGGTTGCGCCCCAGCGCCATGGTGTAGCCGGACATGCCGGGCTTGCGCTCGGCGATGGTGCGGGCGGCGTTGGCGAACTGGTCCCAGTTCCAGGCGCCAGGGTCACCCAGGCCCAGCTCGTCGATCACATCCTTCTGTACCACCAGGAGGCAGGGCTGGTGATGAACGGGGACCGCATATTGCACGCCCTTCCAGGCGCCGAACTGCTCCAGCGTGAAACCATCCACCAGGCGCTCCTGCGCGCGGATGGCGCGGTTCACATCCTCCACCGGTTCCAGCAATTCCTCGGCGGCGAGCTGGTAGGCGATGGGGCTTTCCACGCTGATCAGCGCTGGCGGGCGGCGGGCGGCGAGGTCCGTCGTCAGCTTCACCGTGACGCCGTCCCAGGGGATCTGCTCCACCTCAAAGCGGATATTGGCGTTGTTGCGCTGCGCCCATTCGTTCATGCCCTGGACGAAGACGCCGCCATAGGGGCCGGGCTCGCCCCAGACCCGCGCGACGCGCACG
Organism: Acetobacteraceae bacterium; assembly: GCA_027483125.1. Classification (GTDB taxonomy): domain Bacteria; phylum Pseudomonadota; class Alphaproteobacteria; order Acetobacterales; family Acetobacteraceae; genus Rhodovarius. The sequence goes on from JAIXVH010000352.1 coordinate 2,060, forward strand.
CCGCCCTGCGCGAGAGCGGGCGCGGAGAGGCCGCTGGCCAGCGCCATGCCGCCCACGCCCTGCATGAGATGTCTGCGGGAAGTGCTCATCGGACCGTCTCTCCCATTGCGCGAGCCTCTGTCGGGCACGCTGCTTTGCTGTTGGAACCAGTTTCCGCCGGAAATGGCCGGGCCGGCGGAACGCCCGTTTCGCTACACGTTCTTGGGCGCGTAGCGCGCGAAGCGGATATCGGCCGTCTTCTCATGGGCCAGCATCCCCTCCTCGTGGCAGATGCGGCCCATGATGGGTGCGATCCGGCGCGAGGCTTCGTCGGTGAGGCGCTGCCAGGTGACGGTCTTGATGAACTTGCCGACCCACAGCCCGCCCGTGTAGCGGCCGGCCCGACCGGTCGGCAGCGTGTGGTTGGTGCCCACGCCCTTGTCGCCATAGGCCACGGTGGATTGCTCGCCCAGGAAGAGGCTGCCGTAATTGGTCAGGCGCTTCAGATACCAGTCATCGCGCGCGGTCTGTACCTCCAGGTGTTCGGGCGCGTATTCGTCGCTGACGGCGGCGGCCTCTTCGTCGCTGTCCACCACGATGATCTCGCCGAACACCTCCCAGGCCTTGCCAGCGACGGCGGCGGTGGGGAGCGTCTCCAACTGCAAGGCGATCTCCGCCAGCACCTTTTCGCCAAAGCTGCGCGAGGTGGTGACGAGCCAGGCCGGGCTGTCCGGCCCGTGCTCGGCCTGGCCCAGCAGGTCGGTGGCGACCAGCGCGGGGTCGGCGCTGTCATCGGCGATGACCATGATCTCGGTGGGGCC
>JAIXVH010000217.1 GCA_027483125.1 Acetobacteraceae bacterium
CAGAACCAGGATCGCCGCGTACCGCATTTCGCGACATTGGAAGAGGCGCTGCGCGGATTGCCGGCCGGCGGTTGGGGGACAGAACCAGGCGGCGCGGAATGGCGGCCCGAAGCGGAGATTCCACGCCGTGCGCTATGCCTGCTTTACGCCGGTCATGGGGAGGCGGCGCTGGCCGTCATGGCCGCCTGGCCATCCACACGCCGGCATGGCGATGTGGCCTTGCGCCAGCTGCGCGCGCGGCTGTTGTGCGAGAGCGCGGCGCTGCCCGTGCTGCGGACGTTGAACCCTGATCACCCCTGGCTCGCGGGCGAATGCACGCCCGCCTTGCAGAACGAGACCCTGGCGCTGCAGCGTCTCAACTGATCGGCTTCATCGGCCGCGTGACGGCCTTGTATTCGCTCATGCCGTAGCCGGCCTCGGCGGGGATGCGGATCCATTTGTTGCCATCGGCGCCGATGAAGGGCACGGGCTGCACGGTCACCACAGGCGATGCATCGGCCAGCACATGGTCGGCGCGCTTGTGGCGGGCCAGGCGCAGCAGGTTCAGGCGGGTCGCGAAGACCAGCGTGGCGCGGCCTTCATCGCCAGCGCGCACGGCATCCAGCGGGTTGATCCAGATGCCTTCCACCGCCTCGCCGCCATCATGCCGCGCGAGCTGCGCGGCCGGCGTGTGGGCTGCGAAGAAATGCGTGTCGAAGCGCTTGGGCATGTCGGTGGGCGTGATCCAATGCGCGAAGTGGTGCAGCGCGTCGGTCGCCGGTTGCAGGCTGTGTTCGGCCAGAAGCGTGCCGAAGGGCGCCTCCCGCGGGAGGTCATGCGCGCCCAGCATCGCGCCGTCGCGGCGGGCCAGCAGCACGCCCGTCTCCTCGAAGGCTTCGCGGATGGCGGCGATGCGGAAGGGATCGCCGAGCGTGGCATCGGCCTCATCCACGCGGCCGCCGGGGAAGACCATGGCGCCGCCGGCGAAATCGATCGCGTGGTTGCGCACCACCATGAAGACTTCGAGGCCCGCCGCGCCGTCGCGCAGCAACAGGATGGTCGCAGCCGGGCGTGGAACGGCGACCTGATTCAGACTGCGCGGCTGCGCCGCTCCGTCATCAGGACGCTCACTCGGCACGGATATTCCCCTCACGGATGATCGGCGCCCAGGTGTCGAATTCGCGGCGGATATGGGCGGCGAAATCGGCCGGGCTGCCGCCGACCACGCGGCCGGCCTGGGTGTCGAAGATGCGCTGCTGCACCTCGGGCAATGCCACGATGCGCGCGAAGACCTCGTTGATGCGCGCGACCAGCCCGGCCTCCATCCCCGCTGGCCCCAGCACGCCGTGCCAGACCGCCGTGTTGAAGCCTGGCAGCACCGTGTCCACCGTGGGAATGCCGGGCAGCAATGGCGTGCCGCCGGCGGTGCCCACCGCGACTGCGCGTGCGCGCCCGTCGCGGATCATCGCCAGCGCCGAGGAGACCGTCGGGAAGCCGAACTGCGCATCGCCGCGCACCAGCGCCGTCACCATCTCCGCGCCCGAGCGATAGGGCACATGCGTCATGCGCACGCCGGCGCGCCGCAGGAACAGCTCCATGAACAGATGGCTGCCATTGCCATTGCCGGCCGAGGAGAAGATCAGCGCCTCGGGCCGCGCGCGCGCTGCCTCGATGATCGCCTGCATGGTCTGCTGCGGCGCGCCGGGATGCGCGATCAGCACCGCGGGCAGCGAGACCAGATGGATGATCGGCGTGAAGCTCGTCATCGGGTCATAGGTCAGGCTCGGGTTCAATTCGCGCCCGATCACATTGGCGCCGATATCGGCCATCATCAGCGTCAGCCCGTCGGGGCGCTGCTGCGCGGCGAAGGCGCCGGCGATGGTGCCGCCCGCGCCGGGCCGGTTCTCGACCACCAGCGCATGGCCATTGGCGAATTCGGCAAAGCGCGCGGAGACGGTGCGCGAGAGCGTGTCGATCGCGCCCCCCGCGCCGAAGGGCACCACCAGGCGGATCGGCCGATCCGGCCAGGGGTTCTGCGCCAGCGCGGGTGCGGCCAGGGCCAGCGGCGCTGCCAGGATGATTCGACGATGCATGGACGTCTCCTTTGGCGGCAAGGTTTGCCCCTTGCGGCGGTTACGCGCAATCATGGGGGAATGACCTGGTCCATCCTTGCCCATGATCCCGCGACCGGCGCGCTGGCCTGCGCCGTCACCACCTGCAACCTGGCGGTGGGTGCGGCTGTGCCCTGGCTGCGCGCGGGGGTCGGCGCAGTGGCCACGCAATCCATCACCAATCGCTATCTGGGCAATGCCGTGCTGGAGGCGATGGCACGCGGCGTGGCGCCGCAACTGGCGGTGAACGGCGCGATCGCCACCGATGAAGGCCGGAGCCTACGGCAGTTGCACGCGATCGACACACGCGGCCGCTCCGCCGCCTGGACCGGCGAGCGCTGCGTGGAATGGTGCGGGCACATGCCCGGCAACGGGTTTTCCATCGCTGGCAACATGCTGGCCGGCGAAGCCGTGCTGGCGGACACCATGGCCGCTTTCGTCACGCGCAGCGAGCTGCCGCTGCCCGAGCGCATGCTGGCGGCCCTGCATGCCGGAGAGGCCGCGGGCGGCGATCGTCGCGGCCGGCAATCCGCCGCACTTCGCCTGGTGACGACCGAGGATTGGGCAGACATCGACCTCCGCGTGGATGACCACCCGGAGCCGCTGGTGGAACTCTCACGCCTGCTGGCGCTGTGGCGGGCCACCCAGGCGCCGCGGCTGGACGAACGGCCGCGCCGCGCGGAGCCCGCGGGGCTGATCGACCTGGATATCCTGGATGCGCGCTTCCGCACGGCGGGGCTGCCGGTGAAGCCGCGCTGATTCAGAACGGGATATCGTCGTCCAGGTCGCTCTTCTTGTTGTCCCAGCCGCCGCGCTGCGGTGCGCCGGTGGAACGCGCCGGCGCCGGCGCACGCTGCGCACCGCCATAGCTGCCGCCGCTCTCACCCATGTCATCGCCACCGCCGCCCGCGCCGCGGCTGTCCACCAGGGTCAATTCGCCGCGGAATTGCCGCAGCACGATTTCGGTCGTGTAGCGCTCCTGGCCGGACTGATCCTGCCATTTGCGGGTTTCCAACTGGCCTTCCAGATAAACCTGGCTGCCCTTCTTCAGGTAGCGCTCGGCGATCTCGCCCAGCTTTTCGTTGAAGATGGCCACGGAATGCCATTCCGTGCGCTCTTGTTGGTTGCCCTCGCGGTCCTTGAAGCGCTCGCTGGTCGCGAGCCGCAGGTTCACCACGCGGCCGCCATTCTGGAAATTCCGCACCTCCGGGTCCTTGCCCAGACGGCCGAGGAGGATGACTTTGTTCACACCGGCCATGCGCGCGGTTCCTTGCAAATCCGGCACGCATACTAGCTACAGACTGTGCGCTCTGCCATACCCATCGCGGAACGCAACGCGAACATTCCCCAGGACCCCCCGATGCCGCGAGACCCGCACGACATCGCGCAAGAGGCGCGCTTCATTCGCATCCGTGGCGCGCGCGAACACAACCTGAAAAACCTCGATGTCGACATCCCGAAGGACCGGCTGACGGTGATCACCGGGCTGTCGGGTTCGGGCAAATCCTCGCTGGCCTTCGACACGATCTATGCCGAAGGGCAGCGCCGCTATGTGGAGTCGCTGTCGGCTTATGCGCGGCAATTCCTGCAGCTGATGCAGAAGCCCGATGTGGACAGCATCGAGGGGTTGTCGCCGGCGATCTCCATCGAGCAGAAGACCACCTCGCACAATCCACGTTCGACCGTCGGCACCGTCACCGAGATCTACGACTATATGCGCCTGCTCTGGGCGCGCGTGGGCGTGCCCTATTCGCCCGCGACAGGCCTGCCCATTGAGGCGCAGAGCGTGTCCCAGATGGTGGACCGGGTGGCCGCGATGGAGGAAGGCACACGGCTGCTGATCCTGGCGCCGGTGGTGCGCGGCAAGAAGGGCGAATACCGCAAGGAACTGGCCGAATGGCAGCGCCGCGGCTTCGAGCGCGTGAAGATCAACGGCACGCTGCACATGATCGATGCGGCGCCGAAGCTGGACAAGAAACTGAAGCACGATATCGAAATCGTGGTGGACCGCGTGGTGGTGCGCGAGGGCATGGCGCAGCGCCTGGCGGATAGTTTCGAGACCGCGCTCGGCCTCGCCGATGGCATCGCCTATGCGGAACATGCCGAGACCGGCGAGCGGACCGTCTTCAGCCAGAAATTCGCCTGCCCCGTCTCCGGCTTCTCCATCGAGGAAATCGAGCCGCGGCTGTTCAGCTTCAACTCGCCGCAGGGCGCCTGCCCGTCCTGCGACGGCCTCGGCACCGAGAGCTTCTTCGACCCCGCACTGGTCGTGCCCGATGACAACAAGGCGCTGCGCGACGGCGCCATCGCCGCCTGGTCCGGCACCAATTCGCCCTATTACGACCAGACGCTGGACAGCCTGGCGAAGCACTTCAAGCAACGCATGGACACGCCCTGGGGCGAGCTTGCGCCCGAGTTCCGCGACGCCCTGCTGAACGGCACCGGCAAGGAGGCCGTGACGCTGCGCTACAAGGATGGCTTGCGCGCCTACGAAGTGCAGAAGCCCTTCGAGGGCGTGATCCCGAACCTGCAACGCCGCTTCCGCGAGACCGACAATCCTTGGGTGCGCGAGGATCTCTCGCGCTACCAGGCGGAGAAGCCCTGCCATGCCTGCAATGGGCATCGGCTGAAGCCGGAATCGCTCGCGGTGAAGGTCGCTGGCAGGCATGTGGGAGAGGTGTGCGAACTCTCCATCCGCAATGCGCGCACATGGTTCGCAGGCGTGAATGCGACGCTGACGCCGCAGCGGCAGGAGATCGCGCGCCGCATCCTCAAGGAGATCGAGGAGCGCCTGCAATTCCTGGTCGATGTGGGGCTGGATTACCTCTCGCTCGGCCGCGCTTCGGCGACATTGTCGGGCGGGGAATCGCAGCGCATCCGTCTGGCCTCACAGATCGGCTCAGGGCTGACGGGCGTGTTGTATGTGCTCGACGAACCCAGCATCGGCCTGCACCAGCGCGACAATGAACGCCTGCTCGCCACGCTGCGCCGCCTGCGCGACATCGGCAACACCGTGCTGGTCGTGGAGCACGACGAGGACGCGATCCGCGCCGC
>JAIXVH010000114.1 GCA_027483125.1 Acetobacteraceae bacterium
GGGGCGGTTCGGGCATGTGCCGGGGGGCGGGGGGCGGCTGTATCTGGGGCTGGCCGCCGGCTCCGGCATCACGCCGATCCTGTCGATCCTGAAGAGCGTTCTGGCGCGGGAGCCGGGCAGCCGGTTCATCCTGCTGTACGGCAGCCGCAGCACGGCGCAGGTGCTGTTCCGCGGCGCGCTGGAGGGTTTGAAGGACCGGTATCTGGACCGGCTGACGGTGGTTCATACGCTGTCGCGCGAGGCGCAGGACGTTCCGGCGCTGAACGGGCGGCTGGATGGGGCGAAGCTGCGGGCGTTGCTGCCGGGGCTGGTGGATGCCGCAACGATCGACCAGGCCTTCCTGTGCGGGCCGGAGGCGATGCTGGACGAGTTGCCGGGGGTGCTGGCGGCGTTGGGTGTGGCGACGGATCGTATCCAGATGGAACGGTTCACACCATCGGGGCCCAGGCGCGTGGTGGTGGTGGCGCAGGATGCGCCGGGTGTGGCGGTGGCCACGATCATCCACGATGGCGCGCGGCGCGAGATTCCGGTGGCCGAGGGCGAGACGGTGCTGGATGCGGCGCTGCGGGCCGGGATGGATTTGCCGTGGTCGTGCCATGGCGGGATGTGCAGCACGTGCCGCGCCAGGGTGACGGACGGTGCGGTGGAGATGGCGGTGAACTTCTCCCTGGAGCCGTGGGAGGTTTCAGCCGGCTATGTGCTGACGTGCCAAGCCCGACCCGTGGCGGGGCGTGTGGTCGTCGACTACGACCAAGTCTAGGGGTCTGGGGCCTAAGGCCCCAGCGGGTCCAGGGCAGAGCCCCTGCCCTTACGCTTGCTTGAGTTCGATCAAGCTCCGCCTGATCTTCCGCCCTCGCTCGATGCTGTCCTCGATGAACGACGGATCACCCCAGCGCACCGCGCGGGCCATGGCCTGGGCGTCTTCCATGAAGCGCGCCAGCATTTCCAGCAGCGCCTCACGGTTGTTCAGGAACACATCGCGCCACATCGCGACATCGGAGGCAGCGATGCGGGTGAAATCCCTGAAGCCGGAGGCGGCGAATTTCAACACCGCCTCACGCGTTTCCTCGGCCAGGTCGTCGGCGGTGCCGCAGATGGTGAAGGCGATGAGGTGCGGCAGGTGGGACACCATGGCGACCACCTTGTCATGCGTCGCGGGGTCCATGGTCTCGACCATGCTGCCGGCCGCTTCCCACAGCGCGCGCACCTTGGCCACGGCTGCCGGGTCGGCGCCGGGCAGCGGCGTCATGATGCAGTATCGACCTTCAAAGAGGCTCGCGAAGCCTGCATCGGGGCCGCTGAACTCGGTACCCGCCATCGGGTGCGCGGGCACGAAATGCACGCCGGCGGGCAGATGCGGCAGCACGTCGCGCACCACGCTGCCCTTGGTGCTGCCGGCATCGGTCAGCACCGCAGCTGGTGCCATGTGCGGGCCTATGCGCGCCATGACGCCGGCATAGGCGCCGACCGGGATGCACAGCACCACGCCATCGGCGCCCTGCACGGCTTCTTCAGGCGTATCGGCCACGCTGTCGGCGAAGCCCAATTCGCGCACACGGGCGCGGCTGGCCTCCGTGTTCGCGGTGGTGACCACATGGCGCGCGACACCGCCATGCGCGCGTGCCATGCGCGCGATGGAGCCGCCGATCAGGCCGGGGCCGATGATGCAGAGGCGCTCGAACAGGAAGCCTGGCGTGTTCACACCGCGCCACCCGCGCGCCAGGCGGCATCGGCCTGGAGCGCATCGGTCACCAGCTGGCACTCCTCGGCGGTGCCGATGGTGATGCGCAGGCAATGCGGCAGGTCATAGGCGGCCATGGCGCGCACGATCAGCCCGCGGCCGCGGAGTGCGGCATCAGCCGCCTTGGCACGCTCAGCCGTGGCGAAATCGGCCAGGATGAAATTGCCGTGGCTCGGCCAGACCTTCACGCCCATCGCTTCCAGCGCCCCCCCGAGCTTGCCGCGCCATTCCGCGTTGTGCGCGACCGAACGCTCCACCCAGCCGGGCTCGGCCAGGGCAGCGACGGCCGCGGCCTGGGCGGGCAGGTTCACGTTGAACGGGCCGCGCACGCGGTTGACGATGTCGGCGATGTTGGCGGGCAGATAGGCCCAGCCCACGCGCAAGCCGCCCATGCCGAAGATCTTGCTGAAGGTGCGCGTCATGACGGTATTGGTGCCGGCATCGACCAGCGTGGCGCCGGCGTCGTAATCGGCGTCGGTCACGTATTCCGCATAGGCCGCATCCAGCACCAGCAGCACATCGTCACGCAGGCCGGCGCGCAGGCGCTGCACCTCCGCGCGCGGCAGCAGCGCGCCGGTCGGGTTGTTGGGGTTGGCCAGGCACACGAGCTTGGTGCGCGGTCCTACGGCGGCCAGCATGGCATCCACATCGGCCAGCAGGTTGCGCTCGGGCACCTTGATGACCTGGCAGCCGGCATAGCGGCCGGTGATGTCGTACATCACGAAGCCATGCGCCGACATCACCAGTTCCGTGCCTTCGCCGCCGAAGGCCATGATCAGGTGCAGCAGCAATTCATCGCTGCCCGCGCCGCAGATGATGCGCGCGGGGTCCAGGCCGAAACGCGCGCCGATCGCATCGCGCAGCTTGGTGCTGCCGCCATCGGGGTAGCGGTGCAGTTCGGTGGCCGTCGTGATGAAGGCCTGCATGGCGGCGGGCGGCGGGCCGAAGGCGCCCTCGTTCGAGGACAGCTTGATGATGCGGTTCACGCCCGGAACCTTGGATTCTCCGGGCGCATAAGCCTCGATCGACAGGATCGAGGGGCGGGCAAGCGGGGCGCTCATGGCAGGTTTCCTCTGATCGGGCAGGCATAGCCGCCCAGGATGCGGGTGCGCGGGAAGGGCAGGGCGGGCGGCGTCAGGTGCAGCCCGTCCAGCTCCAGCAGGAAGCGCGACAGGCCCGGCGCGCGGCGCACCAGGATGGACCGCGCGGTGATGCCCAGGCCGGCCAGTGCGCGCACCGGCGCGTCGCGCGGTGTGTCGGGCAGGGCTTCCACCAGCAGCAGCGTGCGATCGTCGCCGGAAGCGTCGGGCGCGCCGGGTGCGACCAGCAGCGCGTCCGTGTCGCTGCGCCGGTCCGCATAGACGGGCAGGCGCGCGATGACCGACAGCTGCGGCGCATCCAGCGCCGGCCACCATTCGGCATCCGGCGTGTCGGAATCCTGCGGGAAGGGCAGGACGGCGGCGTTGCATTCGCCGCCGGTGACCGCGGCCAGCGCGCCGGCGGGGGTGGCGAAGCCGCGCGTTGTGGTCAGCAGGCCGAAATGTTCGGTGGCCAGGCGCGGGGTTGCGGCATCGCGTGTGTGGACCGCGAGTTGGAAGGGGCCTTGCTGGCGCACCGAAGCCATCAGCATTTCGCGCCAGAAGCGAACCAGTGCTGCGCGCGGCAGCGGGCCCTGATGGCGCGACAGCAGCCGGCGCAGGATGGCGGCCTCGCGGCCAGGGCGCAGCGTGCCGCCGCCGGCCTTGGCGCGGCTGGCCGCCAGGCCCGCCACCACCTCGGCGCGGCGCATCAGCAGGTCGTGCAGGGCATCGTCGATCGCATCAAGCTGCGCGCGGACGGAATTGAGAGTGTCCATGTACGTGCAGCAATACCGGGGCCGGGGCCAAGGTTGAAGCCCCGGGCGGCGCGGCGTATCTGCGGGGCATGTCTGTGATCCAGCCCTTCGCGGAGGTCGAACACCAGCGAGCCGTCTTTCCGGACGGGTTGCTGCTGGATTGCGGCGTGCATCTGGCGCCGGTGAATGTGGCGTATCGCACCTATGGCACGCTGAACGCCGCGCGCAGCAATGCCGTGCTGGTCTGTCACGCACTGACCATGGACCAGTATCTGGCCGAGACACACCCGCTGACCGGCAAGCCAGGCGGCTGGGAATTGCTGGTGGGGCCTGGGCTGCCGCTGGATACCGACCGCTTCTTCGTGGTCTGCGCCAATGTGCTGGGCGGCTGCATGGGCAGTACCGGCCCGCGTGACCTGCGCGAGGATGGCACGCCCTGGGCCACGGAATTTCCCTCCATCACCATCCGCGACATGGTGCGGGCGCAGAAGCTGCTGGTGGAGCATCTGGGGATTGCGCGGCTGCTGGCGGTGGTGGGCGGCAGCATGGGCGGCATGCAGGTGCTGGAATGGGCGGCGACCTTCCCGGAGGCGGTGTTCGCCGCCGCACCGATCGCCTGTGCGAGCCACCACTCCGCGCAGAACATCGCCTTCCATGAGGTGGGGCGTGCGGCGATCCATTCGGACCCCGACTACCGCGCCGGGCAATATGCGGCGCATGGCGTGATCCCGGCGCAAGGCTTGGGTGTGGCGCGGATGGTGGCGCATATCACCTATCTGTCGGAGGAGGCGCTGACGCGGAAGTTCGGGCGGCGGTTGCGCGGCGCCAATGCCGTGACCTTCCTGGAAGACGTGTTCGAAGTGGAGAGCTATCTGCGCCATCAGGGGTCGAGCTTCGTGCGCCGCTTCGATGCCAACAGCTATCTGACCATCACGCGGGCGATGGATTACTTCGACCTGGCGGCCGAGTATGGCGGAGAGTTGCGCAATGCCTTCGCCGGGAAGGATACGCGGTTCTTCGTGTGCTCCTTCAGCAGCGACTGGCTGTTTCCGACCAGCGAAAGCCGGCGCCTGGTGCAGGCGATGAATGCTGCCGCCGCGCGGGTGAGCTTCGTGGAGATCAAGTCCGACAAGGGGCATGATGCCTTCCTGCTGGACGAGCCGGAGTTTCATCAGGCGCTGGGCGGCTTCGTGGCGGGGGCGGCGCGGGCGCTGGGCGTGTAGGGGCGTTGCGCCGCGCGTGCGGGGCGGGTAAGAGCGGCGCCCGAGGACAGGTGGCGGAGTGGTCGATCGCGTCGGTCTCGAAAACCGAAGTAGGTGCAAGCCTACCGTGGGTTCGAATCCCACCCTGTCCGCCAA
>JAIXVH010000322.1 GCA_027483125.1 Acetobacteraceae bacterium
CGGCTGACCGGACTGGGCGACGAGACCCGCCGACGGCCCTTCGCCGATGTCGAGGCCTATCCCGAATTCAAGGCCGATTTGCAGGCGAGTTTTTCGGGCAAGGAAACCGCCAGCATGACGGCGCATCTGCCGGCCGCGATCGGCGATGTGAGCTATGTCGGCGATGCCGCGATGGCCGCCGAATGCGCGGAACTGGCAGAGGCCCTGGCCGCCACGCCAGCGCCCGAGGCGTTTCTGGCAGCCCCCTCCCCCGGCATCGTGGCCAGCGTCGTGCAGAACCGGCACTACGACACGGAAGACGCCTATCTGGCCGCCTTGTCGCGCGCCTTGGCCCACGAATACCGCGCCATCCTGGATGCCGGCTTCACCCTGCAACTGGACTGCCCGGACCTCGCCCTGGAACGCCATGGCGCCTTCCAGGACCGGCCGCTGCGTGACTTCCAAGCCTTCTGCGAACGCGTCGTCACCGCCATCAACGCCGCCATCGCGGAACTGCCGCGCGAGCGTATCCGCCTGCATGTCTGCTGGGGCAATTACGAGGCGCCGCACGACCAGGATGTGCCGTTTGCCGATATCTGGCCGATCATCCGCCAGGCGCGCGTGGGCGCCTTCGTGCTGCCCTTCGCGGGGCCGCGGCATGCGCATGAACATCGGCTGTTTCGCGATATGCCGCTGGCTGATGACCAATACCTGGTCGCCGGCGTGATCGACACGCTGACCAATGTGGTCGAGCACCCCGAAGTGGTCGCCGAACGGCTGGAGCGCATCGCCGCCAGCATCGGTGGCGCGCAACGGCTGATGGCCGGCACGGATTGCGGCTTTGATACTTCCGCCGGCCGCGGCCGCGTGGCGCGCGATGTGGTCTGGGCCAAGCTGCGGGCGATGCGCGACGGTGCCCGGCTTGCGTCGGAGCGGCTTCGCTGATGTGCTGGCTTTGCAAAGTGCGGCGACCCAAGCCGCCGCCCAAGGAAACGCCAAAATGATCCGCTGGTTCGTGCTCGCCCTCGCGTTCTTCGCCTTGCCCGCACAGGCGCAAACCGCCTGGCCCGATGGCCGCACCATCCGCATCGTCATCACCTACCCGCCCGGCGGCACCACGGATTTCGTGGCCCGCTTCTTCGGCCAAAGGCTGGCCGAGCAGATCGGCGCGCCGGTCGTGGTGGAAAACCGCCCCGGCGGCGGCGGCGTGGTGGGCTGGACACATGTGGCCCGCGCCGCGCCCGACGGCACCACCTTCCTGCTGACCGACAATTCGCTGGCCACCGCGCCGCCCTTGCACCCCAATCTTGGCTTCGACATCCGGGCCGATTTCACGCCCGTCTCGCTGCTGGTGGACTACCCGACGGTGTTCGTCGTGCCGGGCAATTCGCCGCATCGCAGCCTGGCGGATCTGGTGGCCGCATCGCGTGGTGCCAATGCGGGTTTCTACGGCAGCATGGGCGCCGGCTCCTCACCGCATCTCTACACGGAATTCCTCCAGGAACTGACCGGAACGCGGCTGACGCATGTGCCCTATCGCGGCATGGGGCCGGCCTTCACTGACCTGATGGCCGGCCGCGTCGGGCTGTTGATCGCGGCCCCGCCCACGGTGCTGGGCGCGGTGCGCGATGGGCGCGCGCATGCGATTGCCATCGGCACCACGGGCGGGCGCATCCCCGCTTTGCCGGAGGTGCGCACGGCGCGCGAACAGGGCGTCGATTTCCCCTATTCCTTCTGGTACGGCGTGCTGGCCCCGCGCGGCCTGGACCCGGCTATCGTGACGCGCATGCAGGCCGAGGTGGCGCGCTTCCTGGCCGTGCCGGAAGTGCGCGAGCGCTTCGCGCAGCAGGGCGGCATCCCCGTCGGCGGCAATGGCGCGGCGCTGACCGCGGTGATGGAAAGCGACCTGGCGCGCTGGTCGCAAGTCATCCGCGCACGCGGCATCACGCTCAGCGATTGATGCGACGCGCACGCGAACGCGCTACACTGCCGCCACACAAAGGGAGACCAAGCCAATGTTCACACCACGCCGCGCGCTGTTCCTGGGTGCCGCCGCCATCGCCACCACCGCCTCGCGCAAGGTCTGGGCGCAGGCCGCGCCCAGCGGGCCGCACACACTGCCCGCCCTGCCCTATGCGGCCAACGCCAATGAAGCCGCGATCGACACGATGACCATGGAAATCCACCACCAGCGCCACCACGGCGCGCAGGTGGCTGCGCTCAACAACGTGCTGCGGGACCAGGCGGAATTCGCCCGTCTGCCGCTCGATGAGCTGCTCCAGAATCTCTCGCGCGTGCCGCAGGCCATCCGCACCGCCGTGCGCAACAATGCCGGCGGCCATGCCAACCATTCGATGTTCTGGGAAATCATGGGCGGCCAGGGCGGCACGCCCAGCGGCGAGGTGGCGGAGGCCATCAACCGTGACCTCGGCGGCTTTGATCAGTTCCGCACCAATTTCAACGCCGCCGGCATGGGCGTGTTCGGTTCCGGCTGGGCCTTCGTGACCGTGACCAATTCCGGCCAGCTCGCCATCGCCCAGCGCCCCGGCCAGGACAATCCGATCATGGACGGCCTGCGCGTGCTGATGGGCAATGACGTGTGGGAACACGCCTATTACCTGCGCTACCAGAACCGCCGCGCCGACTACCTGACCGCCTGGTGGAATGTGCTGAACTGGAACAAGATCAACGAACGCTACGCAGCGGCGCGCGCCGGTACGCTGCGCATCTGACGCTCAGCTCTCGGCGGTGATATTGGCCCGCCGCACCACCTCTCCCCAGCGCGCGAATTCGGCGCGCTGGAAATCGGCCAGCCACTGCGCGGTGCCGCCCATGGGTTCCACGCCGTTGCGCTCCAGCACGGCGAGCGTTTCAGGTTCCGTCAGCGCCGCATTCAGGATGGTGTTGATGCGCTGCACGATGGGTGTGGCCAGGCCCGCGGGGCCGAACACCGCCCACCAGCCTTCCACATTGATCTGCGGGAAGCCGCCCTCGGCGAAGGTCGGCACCGCGGGCAGCAATGCGCTGCGCCCATCGCCGGTGATGCCCAGGCCCAGCATGCTACCGGCCTCGACATGTGGGCGGACGAACTGGGTATGGTAGAACATCGCGTCCAGCTGGCCCGAGAGCAGGTCCGTCACCGCGCGCGCGCCATCGCGATACGGCACATGCGTGGTGCTCACCCCTGCCTCGGCCAACAAGGCATGCGCCAGATGCCCGGTGGTGCCGGTGCCCGGCGTGCCGATCGACAGGGTCCGGCTGCGTGCCAGCGCCACGAAATCGGCCATGCTGCGCGGCCCCAATGCGGGACGCACCACCAGCAAAATCTTGGTCTTGGAATGCGCCACGACCGGCGTGAAATCGCGCATCGCGTCATAGCCCAGGCCGCGCATCATGTGCGGGTTCACCGCATGCGTGCCGATCACGCCGAGCAACAGCGTATGCCCATCCGCCGGCGCCTGCGCCACGGCCTGCGCGCCGATGGTGCCGCCCGCACCGGCGCGATTATCCACCACCACCGCATGACCACCCAAGCCGCGCGAGAGCTGCTGCGCGATCATCCGGCCGATGATGTCGGTGCTGGTGCCGCCGGCGAATGGCACGACCAGGCGGATGGGCCGGTCGGGCCACACCGGCTGCGCGACAGCGGGCAGGGCCAGCCCTGCGGCCAGCAGATGGCGGCGCTTCATGGCGCATTCTCCTCCCTAGAGATGGCAGCAGCTTCGCACAGCAGCCGGCCCTCGTGCAAAGCAATGCAGTTGCCGGGGATGGCACGTGTGAAGCTGTGCCCGGCATCGGCAAGCCGGCCCAGCACGCGGTCCAGCTGCGCCATGGCAGCGGGCAGCAGGTCATGCAGAACCATCACCAGCGGTTCCTGCGCGGCGGCGGCCATGGCCTGGGCGCGGGCGGGCCAGCCATCCGCATCATCCCAATCGCGCGGCACGGCATTCCACAGCGCTACCGTGTAGCGCTCCCGCTGCAGATGGCGCAGCGCGGCGGCGTGCAGCAGATGCGGACCCAAAGCGCCGCCGCCGCCATGCGGGCGAAACAGGCGTTGCGTGTTCAGCGCGCCCAAGGCCGCCTCGGCGCGGGTGATTTCGGCCACCGCTTCATCGCCCGCGCGCAGCCCCAGTGGCGTGCCATGGGAGAAGCTGTGATTGCCGACGAGATGCCCCTCTGCGACCGCGCGTTCGGCCAGCGCCCGCCGCGCCGGGTCCAGCAGCTTCCGGCCGATGACGAAAAATGTCGCGCTGATGCCGCGCCGCGCCAGCACCTCCAGCACGGCCGGCGTCACATCCGGTTCGGGGCCATTATCGAAGGTCAGGCAGATGGGCTGCATGGCGGCGGTTTTATCACTAGACTGCGCAGATGGACGACAAGACCGCAGAAACCCTCGCCCGCAGCGCCGGCCTCGACCGCGCCTGGAACAACCACCGCGCCGATGTGCTGGACGCATTGGCCACGCTGGAGCGGCACCGCCGCAACCTGCCGCGCGTGAAGGACGAAACGCAGGAACCGGTTCCCGCCTGGGCGCCGCGCGCATGAGCCCGCACCAGCTCACCATCGCCGAAGCAGGCAGGCTGATCGCGGCCCGCAAGCTCGCGCCATCGGAACTTCTGGCCGATTGCCAGGCGCGCATCGCCACCCTGAACCCGACACTGAACGCCGCCATCCGCATCCTGCCGGCGGATGCGCGCGCCCTCGATGACGAAGCCCCGCGCGGCCCGCTGCATGGCATCCCCATCGGCGTGAAGGACATCATCGACATCGCGGGCGAGCCAACCACCTGCCATTCGCGCCAGCGCCTGGATCATGCGGCTGCAGCCGATGCCGCCGTCATCACCCGCCTGCGCGCGGCGGGCGCGGTGTTCCCCGCCAAGCTCGCCACCCATGAATTCGCGATCGGCGGCCCGGCCTTCGACCTGCCCTTCCCGCCCGCGCGCAACCCGTGGAACACGGCGCATCATCCGGGTGGCTCCTCCTCCGGTTCGGGTGCGGCGGTCGCATCGCGCATGGTGCCCGGCGCGCTCGGCACCGATACCGGCGGCTCGGTGCGCCACCCGGCCAGCCATTGCGGCATCGTCGGCCTGAAGGCCACCTACGGCCTGGTCCCGCGCGAGGGCGTGTTCCCGCTGGCCTTCTCGCTGGACCATGTGGGGCCGATGACGCGCACGGTGGAAGACGCCGCCATCATGCTGGAAGCCATGGCCGGCGGCAGCTTCCGTGAGGCGCTGCATGACGGGCTGCGCGGCCTGCGCGTGGGCTATGTCCGCCACTTCCACGAAACCGATCAGCCCGCCAGCGCCGAGATGGCGGCCGCGATCGATGAAGCCGCGCGGCTGCTGGCCGCCGAGGGCGCATCGGTGCGCGACATCACCCTGCCCTCGCTCAACGAATTCGCCGCCGTCAACCGCACGATCCTCTATGCCGAGAGCAGTTCCATCCACGCCGATTGGCTGCGCGACGCGCCGGAGAAATACGCAGGCCTAACCCGCCGCCGCCTGCTGCCCGGCATGTTCCTGCCCGCGCACGAACATGTCCGCGCCACGCGCGCGCGCGGCCCGCTGGCCGATGCGGTCAACGCCGCCTTCCGCGAGGTGGATATCCTGCTCACCGCCTCCTCCATGGACCCCGCCTGCCGCATCGATGACGCGGAGGCGGTGGAACTTACCT
This sequence comes from Acetobacteraceae bacterium, assembly GCA_027483125.1. GTDB lineage: Bacteria > Pseudomonadota > Alphaproteobacteria > Acetobacterales > Acetobacteraceae > Rhodovarius. Next base: position 5,653 of record JAIXVH010000322.1, read on the forward strand.
ATCCCCGCCAGGCGCGCACGCCGTTCAACGTCACGGGCCACCCCGCGCTCACCCTCATGGCCGGTCTTTCGGCCGGCGGCCTGCCGCTCTCCATCCAGCTCGTCGCACCCGCCTTTGCCGAGGCGCAGTTGTTCCGCGCCGCGCGCGGCTATGAGCGCGCCGCCGGCTGGATGGGCAAGGCACCACCTGGGTGAAGCGCAGCGACGTCCTGTTCGTGGTCGGCTTCAGCGCGGAGGCCGCGCTGCTGCCGCCCGATGCGCGCATCATCTGCGCCGCCGCCAACCCCGCCCGGCTGGATGCGCTGCTGGCTGAGGAAACACCCGCCGCCCTGCTCTCCTTCGGGATCGCGGGCGCGCTGGATCCGGGCCTCTCGCCCGGCGCGCTGATCGCGGCGAGTGCGGTGATCGCGGGTCACGCCATGGCCACGGATGCGAGCTGGACGCGCGCCATCGCCGCAGCCACCGGCGCGCGCATCGCGCCCATCGCGGGCAGTGATTCGCTGGTGCCGGACGCGGCCGCCAAGACCTCGCTGATGGCGGCCACTGGTGCCGCCGCGGTGGATATGGAAAGCCAGGTGGTGGCGCGACATGCGCGCAGGCTGGGCGTGCCCTTCGCCGTGTTGCGCGCCATTGCGGACACTGCCGATGAGGCCATCCCCCGCGCCGCCGCGAACGGGTTGGACGCGGCCGGCAACCCCGCGCCCTGGCAGGTGATGCGTGGGCTGCTGCGCCGCCCACAGGACCTGCCGGGCGTGATCCGCCTGGCCCGGCGCAGCCGCGCGGCACTCTCCGCGCTGGCCGATGCCGCGCCGCGCATCCCGCTCCCCTGATTTTGCTTGCCTTGCGCGGACACCGCGCGCCAGCATCGCCGCAGCGGGCCGCAGATCCCGCACGGAGGACATGCCCATGCGCATCACGCGCCGCGCGCTGCTGGCCACGCCCGTGGCCGCCCCCGCCCTCGCACAATCCCGCTTCCCTGACCGCCCCATCCGGCTGATCGTGCCCTGGACGCCAGGGGGCGCCACCGACATCCAGATGCGCACCCTGGCCGAGATCGCCGCACGCCATCTGGGCCAATCCATCGTGGTGGAAAACCGGCCCGGCGCCTCGGGCACCATGGGCGCGCAGCATCTGGCGCGCGATGCGCGGCCTGATGGCTACACGATCAGCCAGATGCCGCTCGGCATCTTCCGCTTCGCCGCGATGCTGCGCGCCAATGGCCACGCGCCGCCCTATGAACCGATGCGCGACTTCACCTGGATCATCCGCCTGGTGGGCTATATGGGCGGCGTCGTGGTGCGGCCCGATGCACCGTGGCGGACCATGCAGGAACTGGTCGAGCATGCGCGGCGCAACCCGGGCCTGCTGTTCTACGGCACGCCCGGCGCCAATACGACGGATGTGACGATGCGCAGGCTCGCGCGCGTGGCCGGCGTGGAATGGACCGCGGTGCCGTTCCGGGGTGCCGCACCCAATCTGGCGGCACTGCTCGGCGGCGACATCCAGTTCAGCGCCGAGACCTCGGCCTGGGCGGATATGGTGATGGAGGGGCGGCTGCGGCTGCTCGCCGTCTATACCTCGATGCGTGCGGAGCGCTTTCCCGATGTGCCCACCTTGCGGGAATGCGGATGGGACGTGTTCAGCGACAGCCCCTATGGCTTCGGCGGGCCTCGCGGGATGGAGCCGCGCGTGGTCAACATCCTGCATGACGCGTTCAAGGCCGCGCTGTTCGACCCCGCGCATCTGGCGGTGCTGCGCCGCTTCGACATGCCCACGCGCTATCTGGACAGCGAGGCCTATGCGAATTCGGTCATCGACGACAATCAGCGCGAGATCGATGTGGTGCGCGAGTTGAACCTGCGCCCGGGCGGGTGATTGCCCTTGCCCGGGCCGGCAAGCTGCCCGAGGCTGCACCGATGAGCATCAACACCGCAGCGCTCGGTGCGCTGCTGCAGGACCTTTCCGACATCCCGCATGAGGCCGATGCGGCGGTGCTGCGCATCCGCTCGCGCGACCGCTTCGCGATCAGCCCGATGCTGCGCGGGCTGCTGAAGGACAAATCGGCCGATGTCATCCTGGCGCCGCGCAGCAAGGAGGAGTTGCGTCGTATCGCCGCGGCGGCCTTCCGCCATCGCATCCCCATCATTCCGCGCGGCGGCGGCACCGCGAATTTCGGCCAATCCGTGCCGCTGCAGGGCGGCATCCTGCTGGACATGACCGGGCTTGCCGGCGTGCTGTGGCAGCGCCCTGGTGCTGTGCGCGCGCTGGCCGGCACGCTGATCGGCGCGATGGACGAAGCCACGCGCCCGCAGGGCTGGGAGCAGCGGATCCACCCCTCCACCAAGAAGGCCAGCACCATCGCGGGGTTCCTGGGCGGCGGGCATGCGGGCGTGGGCTCCTGCGCCTTCGGCATGCTGCGCGACCCCGGCAATGTGCTGGGCGTGGAGGTCATGAGCGTCGCCGCCGAGCCGCGCAGCCTGGAACTGCGCGGCGCCGATGTGGAGCTGGTGCTGCATGCCTATGGCAGCAACGCCATCATCACCGAGGTGGAGATGCCGACAGCACCTGCCTATGAATGGCTGGAGCTGGTCTGCGCCTTCCATGACCATGACGCGGCGGTGGCCTGCGCGCTGCAACTGGCGCATGCCGATGGCATGGGCCGCAAGTTGATCTCCCTGCAGGAAGCGCCGCTGCCCGCGCTGATCGGCCCGCTCGCGCCGCTGCTGCCCGTGGGCGCGCATATGCTGAACCTGCTGGTCGCAGCCCCCTTCCTGGACGCGATGCGCCACATGCTCGACGCCCATGGCGGCGTGTTGTGCAGCACGGCGCGCGAGGGCGAGGGCCCCTATGGCGCGCCGCTCTACGAGTTTTCCTGGGGGCATACGCTGCTGAACATCCAGCGCAGCCAGCGGGACCGGACAGGCGTATTGGGCCTGTTCAGCGGCGAGGATGTGGCCGGCATGATCCGCCGCGTGCGCGCGCGCAGTGCCGGCCAGGACATGCCGCTGCGGCTGGAATTCGAACGCCTCGATGGCAGGCCCGCGGCGCTGGGTTCGCCCATTCCGCGCTTCGCCGGCCAGGAGGGCATGGCCGCCCTGGTACGCCTGCTGGAGGAGGAGGGCGTGCTGGTCGCCAATTCGCATGCGGTGGGCGTGAAGGCGGTCGGCATGAAGCGCATCACCGCGCGCGACATCGCCTTCAAGCGGGAGATGGATCCGGCCGGGCTGTTGAATCCGGGCAAGCTCGATTTCTCGGACGCCGCCGATGCGGGGGCTGCACTCGGCACATCCGGATGGCGGCGCGCCTGACGCGCGGGCAGGCGCGCGGCCGCCTGCCCAGGCTCCGTGCAGGCCATGTCGCCGCGGAGCATTGCGCCCACTGAACATCCCTGGCGCGCCGGCGCCAGGCGCATTGCATTGGGCCTCTCCTGCCGAGAGGTCTTCCCATGCTGCGCATCATTCTCGCCCTGCTGCTGCTGGCACCGCCCGCACTGGCGCAGAACGCCATCGTCGTGCCGTTCCCGCCCGGCGGTGCTTCGGACGTGATTGGCCGCACGGTGGCCGAGGGCATGGCGCGCGCACTCGGCACGCCTGTCGTGGTCGAGAATACCTCGGGCGCCGGCGGCACCATCGGCGCCAACCGCGTGGCGCAGAGCAGGCCCGATGGCAGCCTGCTGCTGATGGGCAATATCGGCGTGGCCACCGCGCCCAGCCTGTATCGCAACCTGCCCTTCAACCCGCAGCGCGACCTGGAGCCGATCGGGCTGATCTCACCGGTGCCGATGGTGCTGGTGGGCCGCCCCGACCTGCCGGCAGCCAACCTTGAGGAATTGCTGGCCTGGCTGCGCCGGCCGGGTGCGGAAGCGACCATCGCCCATTCCGGCGTGGGCTCGGCCAGCCATCTCTGCGCGCTGCTGCTGCGCAGCCTGACGCGCGCGCCGATCAACGCGGTGGGCTATCGCGGCACAGCGCCTGCCATGGCCGATATCTTCGCCGGTCGCATCGACCTGGTCTGCGACCAGACCAGCGCCGTCGCCCCCCTGGTGCGTGAGGGGCGGCTGCGGGGCCTGGCCATTGCGGCCGAGACGCGCTCGCCCACCATGCCGGCGGTGCAGACCACGGCCGAAGGCGGCGTGCCGGCACTGCAACTGGCCGTCTGGCATGGGCTTTATGCGGCGCGCGGCACGCCCGCGCCGGTGATCGAGCGCCTCTCCGCCGCGCTGCGCACCGCCTTGGCCGATCCCGCCACGGCCGAGCGTTTCCTGACGCTCGGCGGCACGGTGGAGCCGCCGGCGCGCGTGACACCCGCCGCCCACCGCGCCTTCCTGGCGGAGGAGATTGCCCGCTGGCGGCCGATCATCGAGGCGAATGGAGAGTTCGCCGATTGAGGGCAAACGTCACCAAGACATAAAGATATCCTTATGGGTGGTTGCGGCCCTCGCGCCCCCATGTTAGGCCCCGGCCCGTCAACCGAACCGGAGCCTCGCGCACCCATGCCGCTCGCCAAAGAATACATCGTCGCCGACCTGTCGCTTGCCGCCTTCGGCCGCAAGGAACTCGACATCGCCGAGGGCGAAATGCCCGGCCTGATGGCCACGCGCGCCGAATACGGCACGTCCAAGCCGCTGGCCGGTGCGCGCGTCGCGGGCTGCCTGCATATGACCATCCAGACCGCCGTGCTGATCGAGACGCTGGTGCATCTGGGTGCGGATGTGCGCTGGTCGTCCTGCAACATCTTCTCCACGCAGGACCATGCGGCCGCCGCGATCGCCGAAGCGGGCGTGCCGGTCTTCGCCAAGAAGGGCGAGACGCTGGAGGAATACTGGGACTACGTGCGCAAGACCCTGGAGTGGGGCGATGGCGGCGAACCCAACATGCTGCTCGACGATGGCGGCGACATGACGCTGCTGGTCCATTACGGCCTGCGCGCCGAACAGGGCGATGTGGCCTTCCTGGACAAGGCGAGCAACGAGGAAGAGACCGTCTTCTTCGCGCTGATCAAGAAGTGCCTGGTGGAAAAGCCGGGCTGGTTCGCCAAGCTCGCCAAGGCGATCCGCGGCGTGTCCGAAGAGACGACGACGGGCGTGCACCGCCTGTACAACATGGCCAAGGAAGGCAAGCTGCTGTTCCCGGCCATCAACGTGAATGACAGCGTCACCAAGTCGAAGTTCGACAACCTCTATGGCTGCCGTGAATCGCTGGTGGACGCGATCCGCCGCGGCACGGACGTGATGATGGCCGGCAAGATCGCCGTCGTCGCGGGCTATGGCGATGTGGGCAAGGGCTCGGCCGCGTCGCTGCGCAATGCCGGCTGCCGCGTGCTGGTGACCGAGATCGACCCGATCTGCGCCTTGCAGGCGGCGATGGAAGGCTATGAGGTGGTCACGATGGAAGACGCCGCCCCGCGCGCCGACATCTTCGTCACCGCCACCGGCAATATCGACGTCATCACCGTGGACAATATGCGCGCGATGAAGAACCGCGCGATCGTCTGCAACATCGGCCACTTCGACAGCGAAATTCAGGTCGCTGGCCTGAAGAACATGAAGTGGAACAACATCAAGCCGCAGGTCGATGAGATCGAGTTCCCGGGCGGCAACAAGATCATTCTGCTCTCCGAAGGCCGCCTGGTGAATCTGGGCAATGCGATGGGCCATCCGTCCTTCGTGATGTCGGCCTCCTTCACCAACCAGACGATCGCGCAGATCGAGCTTTGGACGAACCCGACCAAGTACGAGAAGAAGGTCTATGTTCTGCCCAAGCACCTCGATGAGAAGGTGGCGATGCTGCACCTGGACAAGGTGGGTGCGAAGCTGACCAAGCTGCGGCCTGACCAGGCCGACTATATCGGCGTGCCGCAGGCCGGGCCGTTCAAGCCCGAGCCTTACCGCTACTGATCCGGCGCGGGCGGGGCGCTACGCCCCGCCCGCCCGATTTCAACGCGCCTGTCCGCGTGGCATGGTGCTCCCATGTCGATACTCGCAACACTCTCCCTCTTCGCCACCGCGCTGTGCCTGGGCGGCATGGTGTTCTTCACCATCGCTGTCGCCCCCATCACGCATCGCGCCCTGCCGCGCGAGATGGCCGGGCAATTCCTGCGCGCACTCTTCCCCGTCTACTACCTCTTTGTCTTTGCCACCGCCGCGGGTGCGGCCGTCGCGCTGATCCCGCTCTCCGGCACCGCGGCCGGCATCATGGCGGCGCTGGCCGGCATCGCCATCTGGTCGCGCCAGGTTCTCACGCCGCGGATCAATGCCCTTGGCGAACAACGTGCCGCCGGTGACGCCGATGCGGCGCGGCGCTTCTCCCGCCTGCACCGCCTCTCGGTCGTCGCGAATATCCTGATGATGGCCGCTGGCTTCGCCGTGCTCGGCGGCTTCTGAACGCTTCACGTCCACGCGCGCCCGCGCTACATGAACGCATCTTCACTTCCCGGAGGAAACACAATGGATCGTCGTCTTATCCTGGGCGCAGCCGCGGCTGCTCCTGTCGCCTTCGCCGCCCCGGCGCTGGCGCAGTCCATGCCCGAGGTCCGCTGGCGCGCCCAGTCCAGCTTCCCGCGCGTCTTCGACGTGCTCTACGGCACGCTGGAGCGCGTCGCCGCGCGCGTCGCGCAGCTGACCGAGAACCGCTTCCGCATCCAGGTCTTCCCCGCGGGCGAAATCGTGGGCGGCCTGCAGGTGCTGGACGCGGTACAGGCCGGCACGATCGAGGCCGGTCACACCGCCAGCTACTACTACATCGGCAAGGACGTCGCGTTTGCGCCCTTCACCGCCATGTCCTTCGGCCTGAACTTCCGCCAGATGACCGCCTGGTTCCGCCATGGCGGCGGCAACCAGCTCGCGAATGACCTGTTCCGCGAATACAACATCCACGGCATCACCGCCGGCGACACCGGCGCGCAGATGGGCGGCTGGTTCCGCAACGAGATCCGCTCGGTCTCCGACCTGAACGGGTTGAAGTTCCGCATCACGGGTCTCGCCGGCCAGCTGTTTACGCGGCTTGGCGCCGCACCCACGCTGATCGCGCCGGCCGATATCTATCCCTCGCTGGAACGCGGCGTGATCGACGCGGCGGAATTCGTGGGCCCCCATGACGATGAGCGCGCGAACTATGTGCGCGTGGCGCGCTTCTACTACGCCCCGGGCTTCTGGGAGCCGGGCGCGCGGCTGCACTTCATGTCCAACCTGCGCGCCTGGAATGCGCTGCCTGACCTGTACAAGCACGCGCTCGAAGTCGCCTGCGCCGAGGCCGATAGCGACATGACCAGCCGCTACGACCACCTCAACCCGCAGGCGCTGCGTCGCCTCGTGGCAGCGGGCGCCCAGCTGCGCTTCTGGCCGCGCGAAGTGCTGCAAGCCGCTTGGAACGCGAATGAGGCGCTGAACGCCGATCTCGCGCGCCAGAACCCGCGCTTCCGCACCATCATGGAAAGCTACACCGCCTATCGCGGTGAGATGTACCAGTGGCACCGCGTGGTCGAGAACAGCTTCGACAACTTCGCCTTCGGTGCCGCAGCCGCGCGCTGAAGACCATGGGCAGGGCGGCCTTGCGCCGCCCTGCCTGCCGCTTCATCGCCACTGCCCAAAGCCTGCGCAGCAACCGCCGCGCAGGCTTTAACATATCCGCCCCATGGGATGGTCGCCGCGTCGACCCCGCATTATCCCGCGCCGCCAGGAGAACCGCCATGCAACGACGCCTCATCCTCGCCACCCTGCCCTTGCTGGCCGCGCCCGCGCTGGCCCAGACGGGCTTTCCTTCACGCCCCATCCGCGTGGTCTCGCCCTTCTCGCCCGGCGGTACCTCCGATGGCGTGGTGCGTTTGATCTCGCCCACGCTGGAACGCCTGCTCGGCCAGCCGGTGGTGCTGGAAAACCGCGCTGGCGCCGGCGGCACCGTCGGCACGGGTGCGGCCATGAACGACCGGCCGGATGGGCACACGCTGGTGCTGGCCAATGCCGGGCCGCTGGCCATCGCGGCGACGCTGTTCCCCACCCTGCCCTATGATCCGCGCCGGCTATCCTATGTGATGCTGGTGGGCGGCGCGCCCATGGTGGTGGGCGTGCGTCCGGGCGGGCCGATCCGCAACATGGCCGACTACCTGGCCGCCGCGCGTGAACGCCCCGAGGCGATGACCTATGGCTCGGCCGGCGTAGGCTCGGTGGGGCATCTCTCCGGCCTGCTCTGGGCGCGGCAGGTGGGCGTGGAATTGCTGCACATCCCCTTCCGCGGCGGCGGAGAGGCCGAGCAGGCCATCCTGGGCGGCAGCCTGCGCTCGCTGTGGAACACGCTGGGCGCGCATGCGGGCAGCGTGCGCGGCGGCACCTTGCAAGCGCTCGCCGTGACCGGCGCGCAGCGCATGGCCAGCTTCCCCGATGTGCCGAGCATCGGTGAGGCCGGCTTCCCCGAAGCGGTGGCGATCAACTGGTTCGCGCTCGCCGCCCCCCCGGGCACGCCGGCACCGGCCATCGAACGCCTGCGCGAGGCCTTCACCACCGCGTTGAATGAGCCCGGCATGCGCGATCGCATCCTGGGCCTGGGCGTGATGGGCATGGGCGATCTGGGCCCGGCCGAGACCCATGCCTTCGTCTCGCGTGAGATCGAGCGCTGGGCGCCGGTGGTGCGCGCATCCGGCGCGACACCCGGATAACCCCGTCTTGGCGGCGGCGCGGCGGGCGTCCACCATGCTGCCATGAAGCTCTTCATGGCAGCCCTCCTGACGGAGACCAACACCTTCTCGCCGCTGCCCACCGGCCGGGCCGGTTTCTTCGGCGAGCGCTACCACCGCGCCGATGCCAGCCGCGAGCCGCCCGGCTGGGGCAATATCGCGCTGATCGAATGGCGCAGCATGGCCGAGGCGCATGGCATCACCGTGCATGAAAGCCTCTGCGCCCAGGCGCAGCCCGGCGGCATCACGGTGCGCGCCATCTATGAGGAATTGCGCGACACCATCCTGGCCGATCTCTACGCCGCCGGCCCGCAGGACATCGTGCTGCTGAACCTGCACGGCGCCATGGTCGCCGAGGGCTATGAGGATTGCGAGGGCGATCTGGTCGCGCGCGTGCGCGCCATCGTGGGGCCTGAGACCATCATCGGCGTCGAGCTCGACCTGCATTGCTCGCTGACCGAGACGCTGCGCCAGGCCAGCAACCTGATCGTGATCTACAAGGAATACCCGCATATCGACATCGCCGATCGTGCGCGGGACCTGTTCGACCTGGCGCTGCGCGCCGCCAAGCGCGAGATCAAGCCGGTCATCGCCTTCCGTCCCCTGCGCATGGTCAATATGTGGCTGACGCCTTTCCAGCCCAGCCGCGGCCTGGTCGATGACATGCTGGCCGAGGAGGGCCGGGGCGGCATCCTCTCGCTCTCCTTCGCGCATGGTTTTCCCTGGGGCGATGTGCCGGACGTCGCCGCCAAAATGGTCGCCATCGCCGATGGCGACATGGCCGTGGCGCAGGCCGCCGCCGAACGCTACGCCCAGCGCATCTGGGCCATGCGCGAGCAGACCGCGCGGCATTTCGACACGGTCGATCAGGCCATCGATGCCGCCTATGCGGCCGAGGGCACCACGGTGGTCGCCGAGACCTCCGACAATGCCGGCGGCGGCGCGCCTGCCGATTGCACCGCCTTCCTCGCGCGCATGGTGGCCCGCGGCGTGAAGGATGCTGCGATCGCCATGTTCTGGGACCCGATCGCGGTGCAGTTCTGCTTCGATGCCGGTGAGGGTGCGCGGCTGCAATTGCGCATCGGCGGCAAATGCGGCGCGATGTCCGGCGACCCGATCGACCTGATGGTCACGATCCACAAGCTGTCGGAGAATCACAAGCAGCGCGGCCTGTCCGGCGGCATCGCCGAAGTGGGCCGCGCCGCCTGGGTGGAGGCGGATGGCATCCACATCATCCTGGGCAGCCTGCGCCAGCAGGTGTTCAGCCCGGACATGTTCGAGGGGCTGGGCTGCACGCTGGCCGACAAGCGCCTGGTGGTGGTGAAGTCCTCCCAGCACTTCTACGCCGCCTTCGAACCCGTGGCCCAACAGATCCGCTACGCCGCCGCCCCCATCGGCATCATGCGCGAATTCGCCGCCATCCCGCTGACGCGCATCGCAACGCCCTGGTGGCCCAAGGTCGCGGACCCCTGGGCCTGAGCATGGACCAGTATTTCGCCGCCTTCCTGATGGGCGTGGTGGAGGGCCTCACCGAGTTCCTCCCCATCTCCTCGACGGGCCATCTGATCCTGCTGGGCTACGCCATCGGCTTCCACGGCCCGCCCGGAAAAGTGTTCGAAATTGCGATCCAACTCGGCGCCATCCTCGCCGTGGTGGTGCTGTATTTCCCCAAGCTGGTTGGCATCCTGCGCGGCATGTGGACCGCGGGCAGCGCCGAGCGCTTCTACGCCGTCAACATCATCCTGGCCTTCATCCCGGCGATGATCCTGGGCGCCACTTTGCACGGCACCATCACCACATTGCTGTTCAACCCATGGGTGGTCAGCGTGGCGCTGATCATCGGCGGCGTCGCCATCATCCTGATCGAGCGGATGCGCCACACGCCCACCATCCACTCGGTGCCCGAAATCGGCCCGCTGACGGCGTTGCTGATCGGCCTCGGCCAGGCGCTCGCGATGATCCCGGGCACGTCACGCTCGGGTGCGACGATCATCGCAGCGCTCATGCTCGGCGTCGAACGGCGCACGGCCGCCGAGTTCAGTTTTATCCTCGCCATCCCCACCATGCTGGCCGCCGCCGCCTACAGCATGTTCAAGGCGCGCGCCGAACTCTCGCTGGATGGTTTCGGGCTGATCGCGGTGGGCTTCGTCACGGCGTTCCTTGTCGCGCTGGTGGTGGTGCGCGCGGTCATCGCCTTTATCGGCCGCATCGGCTTCACACCCTTCGGCTGGTATCGCATCGGGCTTGGTTCACTGATGCTGGTGATCCTTGCTCTGGCGGGGTGATTCACCGCTTCGGCGATCCCGCCTACGCGGATCACACCGGATAGCCGCGGGGTGATTCACCACTTCGGCGATCCCGGCTCAGCGCATGAAGCCCATGAAGGCGCGGCGGGTGCTCTCCGCCGTGCCCTCACGCGTCACGCGCCATAGTGGGCTGTCCACCATCAACCGCTGCCCGACATCGCTGAAGGAGGGCCGCACGGTCACCGCCGTCACCGTGCGCACCGGCAGCCCGAACGCATCCAGCGGCAGGCGCAGAAACACCCCGCCATCCACCCCGGCCTGGCCACCACGCCCCCGCGCATTCGTCGCCGTCACATAGCCGCCGGCCTCGATGCCATTGGCGAAACGCCGCCCCAATTCCAGCGTCCCACCCCAGTCGCCTGCCAAATACCGCCCCGCCCGCGCCACCGCATAGACATCCCACCACGGCGTATCCCAATAGACCGAGGCATGCCCCGTCACCGCCCGATACGGCAGGAAGGCAAAGCGTTGCGCATAGCCACGCTGCCGCACCCAGGCGAGATCCACACCCAGCGCCACCGACCCATCCTGCGGCCGCCACAACACCTCGCCACTGGCACCGGCGAACATCGGCTCCAGCAGCCCCACCGTCATGCGCGCATACCAATCGGGTGCGATGTTCCACAGCCCCTCGGCATAGAGCGTGGGGATGCTGGTCCGCCCCTCCCGCGCATAGGTCGGCGCGTCGCTGCGCACCCGCGGCAGCGCCGAGCCCTGCAAGGGCGCCCCTTGCAGATTCTGCACGACCATTTGCTGCACAGACCCCGCGATCGACACACCCGCGCCCAGCGCCAGGCGCCCGGTCATCGCCACCCCCATCTGGTAACGCAACGGCGCGCCAACATCGCCCGCGAACAGGCTCAAGCGCGGCTCGATATCCCAGGCATAGCGCGGCCATGCCGCGCGCACTCCACCCGCCTCGCGCATCGCCGGCAGCACCTGCGCGCCCGCGAAAATCTCCTCCGCACTGCCCATGCCATTCTGCGCCACCTCGAACCCTGCGCGCGGCACCACGAGCCGCCCGATCACCACACCCTCCTGCTCCCAGACCAGCCGGATGCGCTCCACCTCCGAAGGCAAATGCGGCTGCGCTGCGCGGGCCACGCGCCCGGCCATCTGCGGCATGGTCCGATAGCGCTGCCCGCTCACCGTCAGCACCGCCTCAACACCGCGGATATCCAGCGCCACCGGCTGCAAACCCGCTGCCCGCAAGGCCGGAAACAGGGACGCGGCAACACTCTCATTGCTCCATCCCGCCACCGGCTCCGGCCGCGGCACCATCTGCGGCACCGGCGCGCGCCAGAATGGCGGCACATTGGCCGGGTCCAGCCTGGCCGAGATACGCAGCAACGCATCACGCCCACCCACCACGCCCGCACTCACCTCGATATTCTCGTTCTGCCAGGCCAGCGCCGCATTGACCCGATGGCGCTGCCGCGTGCCGTCATCGCGCAAGGCATCCGCCGAATACTCCACCCGCGCCCGCAACCCATCCAAACCGAGCACCGGCGGCACCACCCATTCCGCGCCGCCGAACAAGCCCACATGCGCGCCGCGAAACACACCCTCCACCCCGTCCGGCCGGCGCTCGAGAAACCGTGTCCCGGCCGCCAACGGGTTCGGCACATCGCGGCCCGATGCCAGGCGCCCCCACCCCATCCCCACCGACAAATCCACGCCCCAGAACCGCTTCGACGCCACCACATACTCACCGCGAAACGCCCCGCGCCCCCCCACATCCCGCACCCCGATCACCAAGGCAGGCAATACATCCCCCTCCCGCCAGACCCGCATCCGCAGATCCATCGACACATCCACGCGCGCCCCATTGGCCACCCGGTCCCAGCGGTCATTCACCCGCCCGACCACCTCCAGCCACGGCAAGGCCTGCCACGCCACAAACCCCAGATGCCGCCCCGACCGCAGCGACGCCCCCAACTCCACCACCCCATCCCGCCGCATCCGCGCCGTCGGCATCTCCACCAGCCCGGCGCCGCCGAAGGCGGTTCCGCCAGGCTCGACCACCTCCTGCGCAGGGCTGGTGGTTGTCGCGAGGAGGGTGAGAGCGACGGTCAGGACCCGCAGGGGGGCGCTGCCCCCCTGCACCCCCCGCCAAAGGCCGAAAGGCCCTTGGAACCCATGAGTCTTCGGTCGGTTTGGGGAGGGGGCATGGCGCGCCCTTCTCCACAGGCGCGCCCGTGATGCCCCCTCCCCAAACCGACCGATAACCCACGACGGGTCCAGGGGCGGCGCGCCCCTGGCGGGGGGTGCAGGGGGGCAGCGCCCCCCTGCGGGCCTTCACCGCCGCCCACC
>JAIXVH010000215.1 GCA_027483125.1 Acetobacteraceae bacterium
CAGCGCTATTCCGGCACCTGGTACGAAATCGCCCGCCTGCCGGTGTCCTTCCAGGACGGCCCCAACCGCCGCTGCGCCGATGTCATCGCCACCTATACCCCGCGCCCCGATGGCCGGATCGATGTGCTGAACCGTTGCCGTGATGTGCTGAACAACGATCAGGAACGCAGCGGCGCGGCCATCGCGACACCGGTTCCCGGCGCCGAGAATGCGCGGCTGCGGGTGCAGTTCTTCTGGCCCTTCTCGGGCGATTACTGGATCATCGGCCTGGACCCCGAATACCGCTGGGCGCTGGTCGGCGCGCCATCGCGCCGGGTGTTGTGGCTGCTCTCGCGCACGCGCGTTCTGCCCGAGGCCGATATCGCCACGGCCACGCGCATCGCCGCCGAACAGGGCTTTCCGGTGGACAGGCTGCAGCGTACCGAACAGCGATGAGCCTGCCGCGCGCGGTCACGCTTTTGGCGCTGGCCTGGTGCGCGGCTTTCATCCTGCTGGCGCTCGGCGCCCGCACCTATCTTTTCGCTGATGGCAGCCTGTTTGCGTATGGCGTCGCCGCGGGCGAGGCCTGGGCCTTCCATTGGCGCAATATCCCGACCCGCGTCGCGGCCTATCTTTACGCCCCGCTGCCGGGGCAGATCTGGGTGGCACTCAGCGGTGATGCGGCGGCGGGTGTTGCCCTCTAGCCGGGCTTCATGCGGCGGCTCCCGCGCTCGGCCTGGCCGCGACATGGGCCGCGGATCGCAGCGGGGTGAACCGCCTTTGGGCTGCGGCTGGCGTCGTTCTGTTCTGCCCGATGCTGTTCGGCTTCCCCACCGAGATGTGGGTGGGCATGGCCGCCTTCTGGCCTGCCCTGGCGCTGGCATGGACGCCGGGCGGGGCAGGGCGCGCGGTGCTGGCGGCACTGGCCATGGCGATCACCGCGCTCTCCCACGAAGCCGGGCTGCTCTGGGTGCTGGGGCTCGCGGTGCTGCTGGTCAGCCTGGTGCATGCGGTCGAGACCACGAAATTCATCGCCGCCTGGCGCGTGCATCTCGCCGCCGTGCAAGGGCTTGTCATGGGCGCCGAGGCCGATCCGGCGCTGGGCGATGCGGCTTTCGTCAGCACCGCGCGGCTGCCCGCGGCCTCGGCGCCGCTGGCCTGGCATTCCACCGCGCCCTTCCTCGGCGCACTCGCAGCACCCGGCTATGCGCCCGCGCGGCTGCTGGTTGATCCCGGCGCGGGTTACTTCTGGTTCGACTGCGCCGCCGCCACCACCCATGCCGCCGCCGCCCGCGCCCTGCCGCAGCCCACGCGCGAGATGCTGCGCCGCTATACCTGCCTGCATCGCTGATTGGCCCTTGCGGCGGCGGGGCTTTGCGGGCCACGCTGCGCGCAAGGAATGGCGAGGGGGGCAATGACCTATCATCCATCATGGCGTGGCGTGACCTTCCACGATGTGGTGCCGGCCGGCTCGATGTCCGCCCGCGCCTATCTGGAGCACTGCCTGGAGCGCATCGCAGCCCGTGAGCATATCGTGCGCGCCTTTGTCGCCATCGATGAGCGCGGCGCCCGCGCGGCGGCCGATGCCGCGACCAAGCGCCGCGCCGAGGGCCGGCCGCTCTCGCCCATCGATGGCATGCCGATCGCCATCAAGGACCTGATCGAGACCGCCAATATGCCCACCCAGATGGGCTGCCGCGCCTATGAAGGGAATTGGCCGAAGCGGGATTCCGCCATGGTGCAGGCGCTGCGCGAGGCGGGTGCCATCATTCTGGCCAAGGCGGTGACCACCGAACTGGGCATGAGCGAACCCGGCCCCACCACCAACCCCTGGAACATCGCCCGCACGCCGGGCGGGTCGAGCTCGGGCAGTGCGGCTGCGGTTGCGGCCGGCTTTGTGCCGGTGGCGATCGGCACGCAGGTGGCAGGCTCCATCATCCGCCCCGCCGCCTATTGCGGGAACTGGGCGCTGAAGCCCACGCAAGGCGGGGTGCATCGCGGCGAACGCCAGGGCACCAGCCAATCCACCGCCGGCCCGCACGCCAATTCGCCGCAGGATGCCTGGCTGGTGGCGCGCGAGATCAGCAGGCGTGTGGGCGGCGACCCCGGAACGCCTGGCCTGCTCGGCCCGCTGACCACGCCCGAGCCTGTGCGCCCAGCGCGCCTGGGTGTGCTGCGCACCGAATGCTGGCCGCGCATCGATGCCGCCAGCCAGGAGGCCTTCATCCGCTATGTGAAATCCCTGCCGGTCGAGGTGGTGTTCCCTGAGCACGACCCCGAATTGGCGGCGCTGGAAGTCGCGATCGCCGATGCCATGGCGGTGGGCACGAAGATCACCGCCTTCGAGAATCGCTGGGCCTTCCGCAACCTGCCGCGGGAGAGACTGTCGCGCCGCATGATCGCGCGGCTGGATTCGAGCGCAGCCTGGTTGCAGGAGGACTATATCGCCGCGATGCAGGCCCGCGCCGCGATGCGCGCCGCCCAGGCCGCGATCGCGCCGCGCTACGACGCGCTGCTGGCGTTGGCCTGCCCCGGCCCCGCGCCCTACTGGAACCCCAATGCCCCGGGTGCGGACGCCAATCCGCGCCCCACCGGCGATCCGTCCTGCAATGCCGCGACCTCGGCGCTGGGCTGCCCGGCGGTGAGCGTGCCGGTCATGGCGGTGGCGGGCATGCCGGTGGGCGTGCAGGTGATCGGCCAGCCGCATGAGGATGCGAAGGCCATGGGGATAGCGCGCTGGATGGCGGCCTCGGCGCCTGCCATGGTCGTGTAACTTGGCATCCAGCGCGACCTCGGGCATGGGGCGCGCATGAAGATTCATGGCAAGAATTATCGCTCCGTCTGGCTCGATGCGGATGGCTGGGCTGTGCGCATCCTGGACCAGACGCTGCTGCCCTGGCGGGTGGAGGAATTGCGTCTCGAGACGGCCGAGCATGCGGCGCGCGCCATCACCACCATGCAGACGCGCGGCGCGCCGCTGATCGGCGCGGTCGCGGCCTATGGCCTGGCGCTGGCGATGCGGGTGGCACCTGATGCGCTGCATGAGACCGCCCAGATGCTGGGTCGCACGCGCCCCACCGCCATCAACCTGGCCTGGGCGCTGGAGCGCATGGTGGCGCGGCTTGCACCGCTGTCGCCGGCCGCACGCGCCACCGCTGCCTATGACGAAGCCGCCGCCATTGCCGATGATGATGTGGAAACCTGCCGCCTGATCGGCGCGCATGGCCTGCCGCTGTTGCAGGAGATCGCGGCGCGGAAAGGCCGGGTGAATGTGCTGACGCATTGCAATGCCGGCTGGCTCGCCACGGTGGATTGGGGCACGGCGCTGGCCCCCATCTACATGGCGCATGATGCGGGGCTCGACGTGCATGTCTGGGTGGATGAGACGCGCCCGCGCAACCAGGGCGCCGCACTCACCGCCTTCGA
>JAIXVH010000140.1 GCA_027483125.1 Acetobacteraceae bacterium
GACGCGACCGCCATGCTGGACGACCCCGAGATGCGCGAATTGGCCGAGGCCGAGTTGCAGGAACTGAACGCGCGCCTGCCGGGGCTGGAGCGCGAATTGCGCCTCTCCCTTCTGCCGCGCGACGAGGCCGATGAACGCAGCGCCATCCTGGAAATCCGCCCCGCTGCTGGCGGCGATGAGGCCGGCATCTTCGCCGCCGAACTCTTCCGCGCCTATCAGCGCTATGCCGAGGCGCGCGGCTGGCGCTGGACCATGCTGGATTACGACGAGAACGAACTCGGCGGCGTGAAGGGTGCGACGGCCGAAATCGAGGGCCGCGCCGTCTTCGCGCGCTTCAAGTTCGAATCTGGCGTGCACCGCGTGCAGCGCGTGCCGGCCACCGAAAGCCAGGGCCGCATCCACACCTCCACCGTCACGGTGGCCGTGCTGCCGGAAGCCGAAGAGGTGGATGTGCAGATCAACGAGACCGATCTGCGCATCGACACCTATCGCGCCTCCGGCGCCGGTGGCCAGCACGTCAACAAGACCGACAGCGCCGTGCGCATCACCCACATCCCGACCGGCACCGTGGTCGCGATGCAGGAGGAGAAGTCCCAGCACAAGAATCGCGCCAAGGCGATGAAGGTGTTGCGCGCGCGCATCTTCGAGGCCGAGCGCGCGCGCCTGGCCAGCACGCGCAGCGCCGACCGCCGCGGCCAGGTCGGCACCGGCGATCGCAGCGAGCGCATCCGCACCTACAACTTCCCGCAGGGCCGCGTGACCGATCACCGCATCGGCCTGACCCTGCACAAGATCGACCGCGTGATGCTGGGCGAGATGGATGACATCATCGAAGCCCTGATCGCCGAGGACGAGGCCGCGCGCCTGGCCGAAGCCGAGGCTTGACCTGGCTCCGCGCGCGCCCGAGGCTGCGCGCATGATCCCCCGCCGCACCCTGCTTGCCACCCCCGCTTTGGCGCTGCCCGCCGCCGCGCAACCCGCCTGGCCCGAGCGCCAGATCCGCTGGGTGGTGCCCTTCCCGCCGGCCGGCACGGCGGATATCCTCTCGCGCATCCTCTCCGAGCGCATCGCACCCCGCATCGGCCAGCCCATCGTGATCGAGAACCGCGCCGGCGCCGGCGGCACGCTCGCTGCCACCATCACGGCCCAGGCGCGCGGTGATGCGCATACCGTCATGGTCTCCAACTTCGCGCCGCATGGCGTCTCGCCCAGCCTCTTCGCGAACCTGAGCTATGATGCGGTGACCGACTTCACCCATATGGCGCTGCTGGGCGCGCTGCCCATGGTGATCGCGGTGAACCCCGCGCTGCCGGCGGCCAATTTCCAGGAATTTCTGGCGCTGGCGCGGGCGCGCGGGCAGGGGCTGTCCATGGCCTATGGCGGCAATGGCACCGCCTCGCATTTGATCGGGCTGACGCTGCATCGCGCGGCCAATATCAACCCGACCTTCGTGCCCTATCGCGGCGCGGGGCCGGCGCTGGTGGATGTACTGGCGGGCACGGTGAACTGCATCATCGAGACGCTGCCGGCTGCCATCGGGCATATCCGCGCGGGGCGGCTGCGGGCGCTGGCGGTCTCCTCGGCGGCGCGCTCGGCGGTGCTGCCGGATGTGCCGAATTTCGCCGAGCTCGGCCTCGGGGCTGCGACCGGCGTGAACTGGTTCGGCTTCTGCGGCCCGGCGGGCATGCCCGGCGCGGTCGCGGCGCGGTGGCTGGCGGAGCTGCGCACGGCGCTGGCGCTGCCCGATGTGCAGACGCGGCTGACGGATATGGGCGTGGAGGGCACCAATCTGGACCCCGCCGCGATGACCGCCTTCGTGGGCCAGGAAGTGGCGCGCTGGCGCGAGGTGGTGCGCGCCAATAACGTCACCGCCGATTAGGTCTGACCGCCCGCGGCAAGCAACCGCCCGGGAGACAGTCTAGGGATCGGCGGTGATGTTGGCGCTTCGGATCAGCGCGCCCCAGCGTTCCAGCTCGGCCCGCATATAGGCGCCGAATTCCGCGGGGCTCGCGGCCGGCAGCGGCACCAGGCCCATCTGCGTCAGCCGGGCCCCGGTCTCGGGCCGCGCCAGCATACCGGCGGCAGAAGCGGCGAGGCGGGCGATGAGTTCCGCTGGCGTGCCAGCCGGTGCCACGACGCCCTGCCAGGCCGCGGCCTCGAACTCCGCGATGCCGGCCTCGATCATGGTGGGAATCTCGGGCGTGGCGGCGAGCCGCGTGCGCGAGGTGACGGCCAGCGCCCGCACCCGCCCATCGCGGATCATCGGCAAGGCGGGCGGGCCATCCATGAACATCATCGGCATGCGGCCGGCGATCAGGTCGGTCATCGCCGGCACGCTGCCGCGATACGGCACATGGGTGATGTCCAGGCCCGTCGCGCGTTTGAACAACTCGCCCGCCAGATGATGCGGCGTGCCATTGCCGGCCGAGGCGTAGAACAGCCGCTCCCTGCGCGCATGCGCGACCAGTTCCGACACGGTTCGGATGGGCAGGGCAGGGTTCACGATCAGCACCAGCGGCACGGCCGCCACCAGCGCGATGGGCGTGAAATCGGTCAGCGGGTTGTAGCCGGCATTGGGCATCAGCGTGGGGTTCACCGCCAATGTCGTGCTGGTGGCCATCAGCAGCGTGTGTCCATCGGGGGCGGCGCGGGCGACGAATTGCGCGCCCAGCGTGGTGCCGGCACCGGGGCGGTTTTCCACCACCATGTTCAGACCCAGATCGGCGCGCCAATGCTCGGCCATCATGCGGCCCAGCAGGTCCGTCGTGCCGCCGGCGGGGAAGGGCACCACCATGGTGGTCGGGCGCGGCGCCTGCGCGAGCGCGGGTGTCGCCAAGGCGGCCAGGAACAGGCGGCGTGTGGACATGGTTCTCTCCCTCGCGTCATGCTGCCAGCACGGGGGGCATGATGGAAGCACAGGTTCTGGTGGTGGGCGCGGGGCCGGTCGGGTTGACGCTGGCAATGGACCTGGCGCGCCGCGGCGTGGATGTGCTGGTGGTCGAACGCCGCCCCGCCGGCGCCGTGCCGGAGCCCAAATGCAACCATGTCGCCTCGCGCTCCATGGAGATTTTCCGACGCTTGGGTGTCGCGCAGGCGCTGCGCGATGCCGGGCTGCCAGCGGACTACCCCAATGATGTCAGCTACCGCACCAGCTTCGTGGGCGAGGAGCTGACGCGCATCCCCATCCCCTGCAGGCAGAACCGCTTCACCGACACATCGGGGCCGGATGGCTGGTGGCCGACGCCGGAGCCGCCCCACCGCATCAACCAGATCTTCCTGGAGCCCATCCTCTTCGCGCATGCGCGGGCGATGTCGCGCATCACCATCCTCAACGAGACCGAGGTGACGGCGCTGGAGCAGGACGGCGCGGGCGTGCGCGCCACCACCGCCTGCGGGCGGGACTTGCGCGCCGCCTATGCCGTGGGCTGCGATGGCGGGCGGTCGCTGGCGCGGCGTGCCATTGGCGCGAATTTCACCGGCGATGCGGTGATCCAGCGCGTGCAATCCACCTTCATCCATGCGCCCGCGCTGATCGGGATGCAGCGGCATGATCGCGCCTGGGCCACTTTCTCGCTGAATCCGCGCCGCGCCGGCAATGTCTACGCGATCGACGGCACGGAACGCTGGCTGGTGCACAACTACCTGCGCCCCGGCGAGACCGATTTCGACAGCGTGGACCGCGATGGCTGCCTGCGCGCCATCCTGGGTGTGGGGGCGGATTTCCAATACCAGGTGATCAGCCATGAGGACTGGATCGGCCGCCGCCTGGTGGCGGATCGCTTCCGGGACCGGCGCATCTTCATCGCCGGTGACGCGGCGCATATCTGGGTGCCCTATGCCGGCTATGGAATGAATGCGGGCATTGCGGATGCCACCGGCCTGTCCTGGCTGCTGGCCGCGCATCTCAATGGCTGGGCGCCCCCCGCCATCCTGGATGCCTATGAGGCCGAGCGCCTGCCCATCACCACCCAGGTCTCGCGCTTCGCCATGGACCATGCGGAGAAGGAGATCCGCAACCGCGGCGCCATCCCGGCCGAGATCGAGGAGGATAGCGAGGCCGGGCGCGCGGCGCGGGCGCGGGTGGGCGAGGCGACCTATGCGCTGAATGTGCAGCAATATTGCTGCGCGGGGCTGAATTACGGGTATTTCTACGATGCCTCCCCCATCATCGCGCATGAGGGGGCTGCGCCGGGCTATTCCATGGCGGAATACACGCCATCGACCGTGCCGGGGTGCCGCACGCCGCATATCGAATTGCCCGGCGGCCGGTCGCTCTATGATGCGCTGGGGCCGGAGTACTCGCTGATCCGCACGGATGCGGGCGTGGACCCCGAACCAGTTCTGGCTGCCGCCCGCGCGCGCGGCGTGCCGATGCTGCTGGTCGATGCGCCGGCCGGGCCGGATGCGCGGCCCTTGCTGATCTCGCGCCCCGACATGCACATCGCCTGGCGCGGCACGGCCGCACCGGCGGACCCGCTGGCGCTGATCGACCGTCTGCGCGGCGCTGCGGGGTAGCGAAGGGCGGCGGGGCAGGGCATATCCGCGCCATGCCTCGCTACATCACCACGCCCATCTATTACGTGAACGACAAGCCGCATATCGGCCATGCCTATACCTCGGTCGCGGCCGATGTGATGGCGCGCTGGTGGCGGCTGGGCGGTGAGGATGTCTATCTGCTGACCGGCACGGATGAGCACGGCCAGAAGGTGGAAAAGGCCGCGGCCGATGCCGGTGAGGCACCGCAGGCCTTCACCGATCGCGTCTCCCAGGCCTTCCGCGACCTGACCGGCACCATGGGGCTGTCCAATAACGGCTTCATCCGCACCACCGAGAAGCGGCATTACGAGGCCTGCCAGGCGCTGTGGCGCAAGCTGGAAGAGAATGGCCACATTTATCTCGGCGCCTATGAGGGCTGGTACGCGGTGCGCGACGAGGCCTTTTATGGCGAGGATGAACTGACCGAGCGCGATGGCGTGAAATACGCGCCGAGCGGCGCGCCGGTGGCCTGGGTGAAGGAACCTTCCTATTTCTTCCGCCTCTCAGCTTTTGCCGACAAGCTGTTGGATTTTTATGAAAAGCGCCCGGATTTCATCCTGCCCGCGACCCGCCGGAATGAGGTGATCGCCTTCGTGAAGTCCGACCTGCGGGACCTGTCGGTCTCGCGCACCAGCTTCGCCTGGGGCGTGCCGGTGCCGGGTGACGCCTCGCATGTGATGTATGTCTGGCTGGACGCGTTGACAAACTACATCACCGCTTTGGGATATCCCACTGATCCTGAGGCATTGTGGAAGTTCTGGCCGGCCGATATCCACTTTGTCGGAAAGGATATCCTGCGCTTCCACGCCATCTATTGGCCGGCCTTCCTGATGGGCGCGGGGCTGCCCTTGCCCGAGCGCGTCTTCGCCCATGGCTGGTGGACCAATGAGGGGCAGAAGATCAGCAAGTCGCTCGGCAATGTCATTGATCCTGTGGCTCTTGTCGACGAGTTCGGCCTGGATGCGGTGCGCTATTTCATGCTGCGCGAGGTGCCCTTCGGCCAGGATGGCGATTTCAGCCGCAAGGCGCTGGTGAACCGGCTGAACGGGGAATTGGCGGATGCGCTGGGCAATCTGGCCAATCGCGTGCTTTCCCTGCTGGCCCGCAATTGCGAGGGCCGCCTGCCCGCACCGGCGGCCGCGACCGAGGCCGGCTTTGCCGCCTTGTTGGCCGCCTTGCCGGCGGGGATGACCATGCGGATGGACCGCCAGGAATTCCACAATGCCCTGGAAGCGGTCTTTGAAGTGATCCGCGAAGCCAACGCCTATATCACTCGCGAAGCCCCCTGGGCGCTGAAGAAGACCGACCCCACCCGCATGGAGGCCGTGCTGCGCAACCTGCATGATGCGCTGCGCGTCTTCGCCACCCTGCTGCAGCCCTTCATGCCCGGCACCATGGCCAAGCTGCTCGACCAGCTCGGCGTGCCCGCGGAACTGCGCGACTTCGCAGCGCTCGCCACCCCGCTGCCGGCAGGCCAGCCCATCGGCACGCCAAGCCCGCTCTTCACCAAGGTGGTGGCGTGATGGCGTCCGTGTGCCACACCCGGCACAGGGCGGGCGCATGATGCCCGCCGATTCACGCGTCCGGGTATCCGCCCTCCAGCGATCGGGGGCGATATGATCACCGACAGCCACTGCCACCTCGACCATTTCCGCGAGGATGAGCAGCCCGAGATCGTGGCCCGCGCCATCGCCGCGGGTGTGACGCGCATGGTCACCATCGGCACCCGCGCCCCACAGGCCGCCACCGTCAAGGCGATCGCCGAGCGCTTCGCGCCGCATGTCTGGTGCACGGTCGGCGTCCACCCGCACCAGGCGGGTGAGCCGCCCATGCCCACGGTGGAGGAGATCATCGCGCTCACCGACCACCCGCGCGTGATCGGCATCGGCGAATCAGGGCTGGATTATTTCTACGACAAATCGCCGCACCCCGTGCAGCAGGAGGGCTTCCGCCGGCATATCCGCGCAGCCCGGGCCACCGGCCTGCCGCTGTGCATCCATGCCCGCGACGCCGATGACGACGTCGCCGCCATCCTGCGCGAGGAACATGCCGCGGGCGCCTTCCCCTTCCTGCTGCATTGTTTTTCCTCAGGCCGCGCGCTGGCCGAGGCGGCGCTGGAA
>JAIXVH010000388.1 GCA_027483125.1 Acetobacteraceae bacterium
GTGTCGGTCCTGGCGGTGCTGGCGGTGGTGTCCGTGGTGGCGCTGGCGTTGCTGCTGCCGATCCTGATTGCCGCGGCGGTGGTCGGTGGCGGCATTCTCTGGTGGCGTCTGCGCAAGCTGAAGCAGTCCGGCGTGATCCAGACCCGCATCGTGACGTTTCGGACGGATCGCTGATCGCTGCGGAGCGATGCGATGCGGCGGCATCGCCGCAAACATTGAAGCCCGCTCTCAGCAACCGGCTGGCGCATGCAGCAGAAGGCATGTGAAATCAGCATGCTGCAGCGCCTATCCGCTTGCCCGAAAGCGTAACGAAGTCCAAGACTGCTCCCGCAGCCATCGGAGCATCCGGCATGAACGACACCCCGCCCGGTGCCACGCCACATCGCATCGTCATCATTGGTGGCGGTGCGGCGGGGCTGGAACTCGTCACGCGGCTGGGGCATCGGCATGGCCGCGCCGGCACCGCGCAGATCACGCTGGTTGAACGCGCGCGCACGCATCTGTGGAAGCCGCTGCTGCATGCCGTCGCCGCAGGCAGCCTGGACCGCGAAAGGCACGAACTGCACTACCTGCGCCAGGCACATAACCACCATTTCACCTATCGCTTCGGCCCGATGACGGGGATCGACCGGCAAGCCCGCGAAGTCCTGGTCGGCGCCACCTTCGATGATGAGGGCCGCCAGGTCACGGCGCCCAGCCGCGTGCCCTATGACACGCTGGTGATCTGCATCGGCAGCGTCACCAATGATTTCGGCACGCCCGGTGCTGCCGAATTCGCCGTGCCGCTGGAGAATGTGGCCCAGGCCAGCCGCTTCCATCGCCGCCTGGTCAATGCCTGCCTGCGCGCCAATGGGCAGGAGGAGCCGGTGCGGCCGGGCCAGCTGCATGTGGCGATCATCGGCGCCGGTGCCACGGGCACGGAGCTTGCGGCCGAACTGCACCGCACGGTGCGCGCCGTGGTGGCCTATGGCCTGGACCATATCGACCCCGCGCGCGATGTGCGCATCCGGCTGATCGAGGCCGCACCCCGCATCCTGCCCGCGCTGCCCGAGCGCATTTCCGAGGCCACGCGCACCCTGCTGGAACAGCTCGGCGTGGAGGTGCTGGCCGGCCGCCGCGTGGCCGAGGTGCGTGCCGATGGCGTGGTGCTCGCGGATGGAGAGGTGGTGCCGGGCGAACTGGTGGTCTGGGCCGCGGGCGTGAAGGGGCCAGCGGTGCTGCGCGAGATAGGCGGTCTGGAGACCACGCCCACCGACCAGCTGGTGGTCCTGCCCACGCTGCAGACCACGCGCGACCCGGATATCTTCGCGCTGGGCGATTGCGCCGCCTGCCCACGGGCCGATGGCAAGGGCAATCTGCCGCCGCGCGCGCAGGCCGCGCATCAACAGGCGAGCCATTTGTTCAAGCAGATCGACCGCAGGCTCGCGGGGCTCCCGGTGGAGCCCTTTGTCTATCGCGATTTCGGCTCGCTGGTGTCGCTGGGCAAGTATTCGACGGTGGGCAGCCTGATGGGCTTCCTGGTCGGGCGCAGCATGTTCATCGAGGGATATTTCGCGCGGATGATGTATCGCTCGCTCTACAAGATGCACCAGACGGCACTGCATGGGCATGCGCCGGTGCTATGGCGGACGCTGGTGGGGCTGGTGGCGGATCGCGGGCAGCCGACGGTGAAGCTGCATTGAGGTCCGTATGCGGCTGGTCGTGACAGCGCATGCGGCGGAGATGATGGAAGAGCGCGGCATCGACGTCGCTTGGGTCGAGGCGGTGTTGGCAGACCCGCTTCGCGTGACCCCGGACCCGCGGGGCGCGCCTTTGCAACGTGCCTACGGTGTTGTTCCAACCGCAGGCGGCCGCGTGCTACGAGTCGTGTTCAGGCAGGATGGCGAAGCCTTCGTCATCATCACCACGCATTTCGACCGAGGAGCGCGGCCATGATCAGCACGACCTACGATCCGCAGGCGGATGCGCTGTATGTGCGGATGGCGCCCAAAGGCACGGCGGTGGCCGAGACGCGGGAAGTGCAGCCGGGCGTGATGATGGATTTCGATGCCGAGGGGCGGTTGATCGGCATTGAGGTGCTGGATGTGGAGCGGCGGCAGCGGGAAAAAGGGGTGGCGACGGCGGCGTGACCGGCCGGGGGTCACGCCCCAGCGCCTTCGCGACGATCACGCAGTAGGCCACCGCCTTCGCCCATTTCTTCCGGCACGGCTCGCCGCAGCGGAAAGCCTTCCAGGCTTCCGCGACGAAGAGCGCGGCGATGCGCCAGACGAAAGAAAAGACCTGGGCGAAATCCAATTCGGGCATGAAATCCTCCGTTGCAGGACATTGCAGAGGACCCCGTCAGTAAGCATGTTCTCTCATGAGCGATGCGCGCTTCCGGTAAGCGGGGAGGAAGCGGGGAGGCAGGCCATGGAGCGGGGCGTCAGCGGGCCGGTGCTCCAAAGCCTCACCAGCCCCGCCTTGCGCCTATCGCCTGCGTGGCCTGATGCTCCCCCGCTCCTCGCCTTGGCCTGGGCCGGACGTAGCCAAGCCGACGGACAAGCTCTGTCCGGCTTGCGCGACCCAACGCCCCCACCCTGGACAACCCCCGCCCCCCGCGTGACAACACGCCATGCCCGTCACCGCCCCGCTCGCCCCCGAACGCTCACAAAAACTCGCCGCCGAATTCGGCCTCAAGCCCGATGAATTCGCCCGCGCGCTGGCCATTCTCGGCCGCCAGCCCAGCCTGACCGAACTCGGCATCTTCTCGGTGATGTGGTCGGAGCACTGCTCCTACAAATCCTCCCGCGTCTGGCTGCGGCAACTGCCCACCAAGGCGCCCTGGGTGCTGGTCGGCCCCGGCGAGAATGCCGGCGTCATCGCCATCGGCGAGGGCCTGGCCGCCGTCTTCAAGATGGAATCCCACAACCACCCGAGCTTCATCGAACCCTATTCGGGTGCCGCGACCGGCGTGGGCGGCATCCTGCGCGATGTCTTCACCATGGGCGCGCGCCCCATCGCCAACCTGAACGCGCTGCGCTTCGGTGACCCCGCGCTGCCGCGCACGCGCCGCATCCTGGACGGCGTGGTCCGCGGCATCGGCGGCTATGGCAATTGCGTGGGCGTGCCGACCGTGGGCGGCGAGGTGAATTTCCACCCCGCCTATAACGGCAACCCGCTGGTCAATGCGATGACCGTCGGCATTCTGAAAGCCGACCGAATCTTCACCGCCGCTGCGACCGGCGTGGGCAACCCGGTGGTCTATGTGGGCAGCAAGACCGGCCGCGACGGCATCCATGGCGCGACCATGTCATCCGCGGAATTCGACGCGGATTCGGAGGAAAAGCGCCCCACCGTGCAGATCGGTGACCCGTTTGCCGAAAAGCTGCTGATCGAGGCCTGCCTGGAGCTGATGGCCACCGACGCCATCGTCGCCATCCAGGACATGGGTGCCGCGGGCCTGACCAGTTCCAGCGTGGAAATGGCCGGCAAGGGCGGCATGGGCATCGAACTCGCGTTGGACGACGTGCCGCAGCGCGAGGAGGGCATGACCGCCTATGAAATGATGCTGTCCGAATCCCAGGAACGCATGCTGATGGTGCTGAAGCCGGGGCGCGAAGCCCTGGCCGAATCCATCTTCCACAAATGGGATCTGGACTTCGCGGTGATCGGCCATCTGACCGATACGGGGCGCATCGTCATCCGTCACAAGGGCGCGATCGAGGCCGATATTCCCCTGGCGCCGCTGGAATCCGAAGCGCCACTCTACCACCGCCCGACCGAAGAAACGCCGCCGCAACCGGCACTGGGCGCCGTGCCCGACCCGATCGGAATCGCGGCCGCGCTGAAGCGCCTGGTCGCCTCGCCCGACCTGTGCAGCCGGCGCTGGATCTGGGACCAGTATGACGCGCAAGTGGGTGGCCAGACCGCCCGCCGCCCCGGCCAGGCCGACGCCGCCGTGGTGCGCGTGGAAGGCACGAAACGTGCGCTGGCGATGACCACGGATTGCACGCCGCGCTACTGCCTGGCCGACCCCGAAGCCGGCGGCGCGCAAGCCGTCGCCGAGGCGTGGCGCAACATCACCGCCACAGGCGCCCTGCCGCTGGCGATCACCGACAACATGAATTTCGGCAACCCGGAAAAGCCGCGCATCATGGGCCAGTTCGCGGCCGCCGTGCGCGGCATGGCAGCGGCCTGCACGGCGCTCGATTTTCCGGTCATCTCGGGCAATGTGTCGCTCTACAACGAGACCGAGGGGCGCCCCATCTTGCCCACCCCCGCCATCGGCGGCGTCGGCGTGCTGGAGGATGTGGCGCATGCGGTGGGCCTTGGGATGCCCGACGCGCATGACCTGGTGCTGGTGGGCGAAACCCGTGGCCATCTCGGCCAGTCGTTGTGGCTGCGGGAAGTGGCGGGGCAGGAGGCAGGGCCGCCGCCGCCCGTCGACCTGGCCGCGGAGCGCCGCAACGGCGATTTCGTGCGTGGGCGAATCCTGGCAGGCGCGGTGACGGCCTGCCATGACCTGTCCGATGGTGGGCTTGCGGTGGCGCTGGCGGAGATGGCGATGGCCAGTGGCATTGGCGCGCATCTGACCACCACCGGTGAAGCGGGGTTTTGGTTCGGCGAGGATCAGGCGCGCTACATCCTGGCCGTGCGCGACGCGGCCGGCTTGCTGGACGCAGCCCGCGCGGCCGGCGTGCCCGCCGCGCTGATAGGCCGCTCCGGGGGGGCATACTTGGAACTGGACCAGCATGGTCCTATATCGGTGGCCGAACTCACGGCGCTGAACGAAGCGACACTGCCCGCCATGATGCAAGGAACCTGACTGTGCCGATGCAAGCCACCGAGATCGAAGCCTTCATCAAGGCCGCGATCCCCGATGCAGATGTGACCATCAAGGACCTGGCCGGCGACGGCGACCACTACGCCGCGCATGTCGTCTCTGAAGCCTTCCGCGGCATGCCGCGCGTGAAGCAGCACCAGCTCGTCTATGCCTCGCTGCAGGGCCGCATGGGCGGCGTGCTGCATGCGCTGGCGCTGACCACCGCAGTTCCCGACTAGTGCAACCCAGGCGTCCCGATGCCGAAGGCCCGCAGC
The DNA here is from genome assembly GCA_027483125.1 of Acetobacteraceae bacterium. Classification (GTDB taxonomy): domain Bacteria; phylum Pseudomonadota; class Alphaproteobacteria; order Acetobacterales; family Acetobacteraceae; genus Rhodovarius. The sequence continues at coordinate 5,077 of JAIXVH010000388.1, forward strand.
GTAGCGAGGACCATAGGCTGAATCGGGCCGCCGCCCACTGACCCCGATGCCGAAGGCCCGCAACGCAGTGAGGACCGAAGGCTGAATCGGGGTCGCAACAAAGAGTGAGCCGCAAAATGACCGACCAAGCCACGATGAACCGCATCAAGGGCGAGATCGATGCCAGCCCCGTCGTGCTCTTCATGAAGGGCACCCCGGTATTCCCGCAATGCGGTTTTTCCGCGCGCGTCGTGCAGATCCTGACCCATATGGGCGTGCCGTTCAAAGGCGTGAACGTCCTCGAGGACATGGAAATCCGCGAAGGGATCAAGGCCTACACCAATTGGCCGACCATCCCGCAGCTCTA
>JAIXVH010000107.1 GCA_027483125.1 Acetobacteraceae bacterium
ATGCGCACCGGCGGGCCATCGGGGTCGCCGGTGATCGAGGACAGGCCGCAATAGGCCTGCAGCAGCGGTTCATAGCCGGGGCGTTCACGCAGCGGGCCGGCATGTCCGAAGGCGCCCATTTCGCAATAGATCAGCCGCCTGTGGCGCGCGGTGACGGCGGCGGCGCCGATGCCCAGCTGCTCGGCCGCGCCAGGGCGCAGATTGTGGATCAGGATATCGGCATCGGCCAGTTCGGCATGCAAGGCGGCCACGCCCTCGGGCGATTTCAAATCCAGCACCAGGCTGCGCTTGCCGCGATTGAATTCCTTGAAGATCAGCGCATCGCCATCGCGGAAGGCCGGGCCCATCTGGCGCGCGTCATCGCCGCCATCGGGCTTTTCGACCTTGATCACGGTGGCACCCAGATCAGCGAAAATCGCGCCGGCGAAGGGGCCGGCCAGGACCTGGCCGAGTTCGACCACCTTGATGCCCGCGAGCGGTTTCGCACTCATTCCGGTTCAATCCCCGCCTGGCGCACGGCATCGCGCCAGCGCTCGATATCGCGCAGCAGGAAGGGCGCGAAGCGCTCCGGCCCCCAGCGGCGCATGATGGACCCATCGCCCGAGAGGCGCTCGAGCATGGCGGGCCTGGCGGTGATTGCCTCCATCGCCGCCACCAGCCGCGCCAGCACCGGCGCGGGCAGGCCCGCGGGGCCGAACATGCCGGTCCAGGTGGTGATGATCATCTGCGGGAATTGCTCGGCGAGTGCCGGCACATCGGGCGTGATGGTCAGGCGCTCGCCGCTGGTGACACCCAGCGCACGCACCCGCCCCTCGCGCAGTTGCGGCAGGGCGGTGGTGGAATCGAGCACCATGTAGTCCAGCCGGCCCGCGATCACATCCGCGATCCCCGCCGGGTTGGCGCGATAGGGCACATGCGTGGCCTCGATGCCTGCCAGATGCGCGAACATCGCCGCCCCCACCCGCGCCGAGGCGCTACCATAGCCACTGTTCAGCCCCCCCTGCCGGCCGCGCGCATAGGCCACCAGTTCGGCCACGCTGCGCGCCGGAATGCCGGGATGGATCACCAGGAACATCGGCCCTTCGGAGACCAGGAAAACCGGCGTGAAATCCGCCACCGGGTCATAGGGCAGCCGGCGCAGCAGCGCGGGGTTCGATGCATGGGTGGTGTTGGCGGTGTAGAGCAGCGTGTGGCCATCAGGCCGGGCGCGGGCCACGGCCTCCGCACCCAGCACGCCATTGGCGCCGCCGCGATTGTCGATGACCACGGGCTGGCCCAGCAGTTCGGACAGCGGCTCGGCGAATTGCCGCGCGCGCAGGTCTGTCGCGGCCCCGGCCGGGAAGGGCACGACCATGCGGATCGGCCGGTCCGGCCAGGCCTGCGCGAAGGCCGGGGCGGCAAGCGGGATGGCGAGGAGCGTTCGGCGCGTCAGCATGCCACGCAGCGTGGCGCCGCGCGGGGCTACCTGCAACCCGCGCGCTGCCGCTACCTGCAACCCGCGCGCTGCCGCGCGGCCGCCGCCTGTTGCTGCAAGCCCTGCGACAGGTTCTGGAAGTTGGAGCGGAGATCACCCAGCGTGTCACAGGCCTCGCGCCGGTTGTTCAGCGCGGTGAAGGAATTGGCCAGGCCGATCAGCGCGTCAGGCGCGCGCGGGCCGGTGCGGGCGCGGGTGAAGGCCTCATTATAGGCGATCGCGGCATTGCCGAAATCGCGCCGGCCCGACAGCGCATCGGCCAGCAGCATCTGCGCATTGACCTGCTGGGCCGCGTTGCGGCTGGCGATGACCTCACGCGCCGCGGCTTCGGCCGCGGCATATTCGCGGCGTTGCAGCGCGGCACGGCCCTCGGCGATGGCGCGTTCGGGCGGGCGGGGGCCGGCGGCGGCGGGCGCCGCGGGGGGTGTGGGGGCGGCGGGTGCGGTCGGGCGCGGCGTGTTGTTGTTGGCGGCAGGCGGCGCCGCGGGGCGCGCGGGGGCGGCACCGCCACCCTCGATGCGCTGGAAGCGGAACTCGGTGTCTTCGTTCAGCTTGCGCACATCTTCGGCGAGGCGGCGGTTGCGGTTGTCCAGCTCATCGACGCGGCCGCGCATGCGGCGCACCTCTTCCTCCAGGCTGCCCACACGCTCGAGCAGTTGCGACAGCACATCGCCCGAGGGTGCGCGGCCGGTGGGGGCCGGCGCCAGGGCCGAACCGCCGCCGCGCTGGGCGCGCAATGCCTCGATCTCCTGGCGCAATTGCAGGAGCTGGTTCTGCAGGAAGATGCCCTCACGCGTGTCGACCTGGGCCAGGGCCGGGGCGGCCAGGACCAGGCACAGCGCGAAGGCCAGACGCCGCATGGTCAGCGGACCGGCGCCCCGCGCGCGCATTAGCGCACGACCGTCACGGCGCGGCGGTTCTGCGCCCAGGCGCTCTCATCGCTGCCCAGGGCTTCCGGGCGGTCCTTGCCGAAGCTGATGGTCTGCACGCGGGCCTGCGAGACGCCGTTGGCGACCAGGATGTCGCGCGCGGCATTCGCACGGCGCTGGCCGAGTGCGAGGTTGTATTCGCGCGTGCCGCGTTCATCGGCATGGCCCTCCACCGTGACCTGCACGGCGGCGTGCTGCTGCATCCAGCGCGCCTGGCGCTCCAGCACCGGGCGCTCACCGGCGGCGACGACGCTGCTGTCGGTCTGGAACAGCACCCGGTCACCGACATTGGCGCGCAGATCTTCCTGGGAGCCGGGGCGGATGGTGTTGCCCGCGGCGCCGCCGCCGGTGGTCGCGGCGGTCTCGGGCTCCGAGGAGCAGGCGGCGAGCAGCGCCATGGCGGCGAAGGCGGTGAGGAGCTTGGGTGCGGGCATGGGACACTCCTGGGTCATGATGCGTTGCAGCATGCCCTAGCCAGAGAGGGTGGCGGCATCAAGGCAAAAGCGTGTCACTGTTTGCAACCCTGGTTTGCGGGGGGTGGGGGCCGCACGCCCCCTCCCCCCGCGCGCGCTCAACGCGCGGCCGGCGTTGATGGCACCGTAAAGCTACGCGCTCTCGTACAACCGCGTCAGGCTGAATTCCCGGTGGCCCAGCAATTCCGCCGCCGTCAGTTCGCCATCGGCGGTGCGCAGCATGCAGTCGAGCAGCGCCTCACCGGCATCGTCCATGTTCATCCGCTTCTGCACCAGGCCGGTCACGTCCACATCGATGTGTTCGCTCATGGTCCGCTGCGTGCGCGGATTCGCCGTGATCTTGATCACCGGCAGGATCGGGTTGCCGATGACATTGCCCTGGCCCGTGGGGAAGAAATGCACCGCATAGCCCGACGCCGCGCAGAGCGTGACCATCTCGGCGGCCGCGGAGGACGAATCCATGAACCACAGCCCGCTGCCCGTCGGCGCTTCCGCCTTGTCCAGCACGCCATCGACCAGGCACTTCTTCCCGATCTTCTGGATGTTGCCGAGCGCCTTTTCCTCGATGGTGGTCAGGCCACCCTCGATATTGCCCTTGGTGGGCTGGCTTTCGGACAGGTCATTGGTCTTGTTCGCCTCGATCATGCGCTGATAGCGGTCGAACATCGCCTGGAACTGGTCGCGAATTTCCGGCGTGCGGCAGCGCGCCGCCACCAGATGCTCGCCACCCGTCAACTCGCTCGTCTCACCAAAGACCAGCGTATTGCCGTTCTCCCACAGCTTGTCGAAGGCGTTGCCCACCGTCGGGCAGCTCGCCAGCCCGCTCGTCGTGTCGCTCTCGCCGCACTTCGTGCTGACCCACAATTCCACCAGATCGGCGCGCGTGCGCCGCAGGCGCGAGGCGTGCTTGACCATCTTGTAGGCCGCGCGCGAAGCGCTCGCGATGGTGTTGATGTCGCCATTCTGCTCGATGGCGAAGCCCTCGACCGGCTTGCCGGACAGCGCGATGCCCTCGACGATCTTGCCGGTCCAACCCGGCTCGATCCCGATCACCACCACGCCGGCGACATTGGGGTTCGCGCCCACGCCGATCAGCGTGCGGAAATGCAGATCCAGGTCGGCGCCGAATTGCAGACGGCCATAGGCGTGCGGAATCGCCATCGCGCCCTGGATGTTGTTCGCAACGGCCTGCGCCGCCGCGTTGGAAAGGTCATCCACGGGGAGGATGATGACGTGATTGCGCACGCCCATCCGGCCGTTCTCGCGGCGCCATCCGTCGAATGAGGAGCCCTTGAGGTTCATTGCCATGTCGGGGCCCCTACCAGCGCTTCGTCTTGACGTTGTGGACGTGCAGATGCTCGCCCGGCGCGATGTCGGCGATGGCTTTGCCGATGTCGATCCCGTATTTCATGATGGTGTCGCCCGCCTTGATCGCCTTGATGGCGAGCTTGTGGCCGATGGGAATATCCGACTTCGCGTCGAACTCGATCATCTTGTCCTGGTCCATGATCCAGCCGTTGATGCGGTTGCTGGCGGTCAGGCCCTCAACCACGACGACTCCCACGGAATCCCCCTCGTCATGCACGACGAAATGGATCGTCATCTTGGGTTCCTCCCCTTCCTTGAATAGCGGGCACGCTAAAGCAGTTTCTGCCCGAGCGTAAACGTCCCCTCCCGTGTTTCCGCGGTGCGTGCCGGTGATTTTATTGATTTACGCATGGAACCTGGCAGGCCGAGGGGCGTTGAGCGGAGGAGGTCCGCCATGCCGATGCCCCAACGCATGCTGATTGCCGCGCTGCGGCGCTTCACGGTGCAAGGCAGCCTGTTGCTGCGCCTGCCCGATGGCGCCGAGATCCGCTGCGGACCAGGCGGCGCACCCTCCGGCGGGCTGCATCTGCGGACGCGCAACGCGGTCCGCCGCCTCATCCTGGATCCGGGCCTTGCCTTGGGAGAACTCTACATGGATGGCGAGGCGGACCCCATCAATGGCGACCTCCACGCCATGCTGGAGGTGCTGACCCTCAACCAGGCCCTCATGGGCGACCCCGCCTTCGGCCGCGTGATGGAGCTGCTGCGCCGGCCGGCGCGGCGCCTCATGCAGATCAATCCGGCCCGCATCGCCCATCGCCGCATCTCGCATCACTATGACGTGGACGGGGAGGTGTATCGCCGCTTCCTCGACGCTGACCAGCAATATTCCTGCGCCTATTTCCCGACCGGCACCGAGACGCTGGAAGCCGCGCAGGAGGCCAAAAAGCGCCTGATCGCGACCAAGCTCCTGCTCGACCGGCCCGGGCTGGAGGTGCTCGATATCGGCTGTGGCTGGGGCGGCATGGCGCTGACGCTGGCGCGTGATCATGGCGCGCGGGTGCATGGCATCACCCTCTCGGAGGCGCAGCTCCAGGTGGCGCGGGCGCGCACGGCGGCGGCGGGCCTCAGCCACCGCATCACCTTCGAGCTGCTGGATTATCGCGCCTGGACGCGGCCGATGGATCGCGTGCTGTCCATCGGCATGGTGGAGCATGTGGGCATCAACCATTACCG
>JAIXVH010000477.1 GCA_027483125.1 Acetobacteraceae bacterium
CCGCGCGACTTCACCACGATGCAGCGCGCGGCGTGCAGGTCCAGGCCGTGCATCTCCAGCGTGCGCGGCTCATGGCATTGCCGGCGCAGGCTGATCACCACCACCTCCATGCCGCTATCCAGCAAGGTCAGCCGCGCCGCGGGGCCGAGGTTGAACTGCCGCCCCGCCACGGTACCGCGCCGTCCCACGCCGCGCCCATCGGTCAGCATCGCCACGCGCGCGCGCGCCGTGAAGGGGCGCGAGAATTCGGAAGGCTCACGGTTGAAGCGCGCCTCGAATTCCGCGCCCTCGCCCAGGGCATGCGCTTCGGCCGCCAGCGCGGGGTCCACGAACAGGCCCAGCACCACACCAGGCACCCGCGCCTCGTGCAGCGCTTCCAGCAACCAGGCGGTGTTGCCGCGCCCGCCGCCGCCGGGATTGTCACCGGCATCGGAGAAGATCACGCGCTCCGCCGTATCGCGCGCCAGCGCCACCGCATCGGGCACCGAGAGCAGCTTGCGCGTGTGACGGTGCCGCTGGTCCCAGGCCATCCGGGCGATGCGCTCGGCATGCGCGCGCGCGGCCTCCGCGTTCAGCGCCGTGACATTCACGGTGATCCCGCATTTCGGCAGGTCACTGAAGGTGAAGCCGCCGGTGACGCTGACATTCAGCACATCCGTCTCGCGCGTCATGGTCGCCTCGGCCTCGCGGATCAGGTCCGCATAGGGGCCTTCGGCGGTCAGCAGCGTGACCGAAGGCGGCGTCAGCGGCAGGCGGATGAAATGCGTGTGCACGCGTGTGCCGGCCAGCAGCAGACGCAGCATGTCCGCGCTTTCGGCTGCGCGCGCGGCCATGTCCACATGCGGGTTGGTGCGATAGGCGATCAGGCTGTCGGCCGCCTGCACCAGGCGCTCGCTGACATTGCAGTGCAGGTCATGGCTGACCACGATCGGCACGCCCGGCCCGACGATGCGCCGGATCATCGTAACCAGCGTTCCGTCACTGTCCTCATCACCGGTGGCGCTGGATGCACCGTGGTTCGGCACATAGACCGCATCGACCGGCAGCGCCGCGGAAAGCCCCGCCTGCACCGTGTCCAGAAAGCGCAGCAACAACGCCTGCTCGATCGGGCCGCCCGGCGGTGCGGCCCAGATGGCGATGGGCACCGGCGTCCATCCGCCGGTCTCGTCCATGCGGCGATAGAAGCCCGCGATCTCGGCCGGCATATGCGATGACGGCGCGCGCGCGAGCCGCGTGATCGCCTCGCCCTCTTCCCAGCATTGCGAACGAAAATCCGCTTCGATGGTTGGTGGAGCGAATGCATTCGCTTCCAGATGCAGGCCGATGATCGCGATGCGCGGCATGTGCTTGACCCCCCGATTGCGCGTCACGCTGTCATGTCTAGGATGCGCGCGGAAGGGGCGATCATGCCGCGTGCGGACTGCCGAAATTCCGTCGTCACCACATGCGCGGAAACGGGCGCATGATGGATCACGCGCTCAGCCATGCGCTGGCCGCGCTCGCGCGTGGCGATGACGCGGCGAAGCTGCCCGTGCGCCTCGCCGCGCCCGATCTGCGCCCCTGGATCGATGGCAATGCCGGCCGCGGAATCTGGAGCTTCGACAGCGGCCTGCCTGGCCCGCATGTCGCCGTCGTGGCGCTGACGCATGGCAATGAGATCGCGGGTGCCATCGTGCTGGACCATTGGCTGCGCACGCGCCTGCGCCCGGTCGCCGGGCGGCTGACACTGGTCTTTGCCAATCTCGACGCCTATGCGCGATTCACCCCGGACGACCCCACGGTGTCGCGCTTCCTGGAGATGGATTTCAACCGCGTCTGGGATACCTCGCTGCTGGAGGGCCCGGGGCGCGCGAGCGAATTGCGCCGCGCCCGCGCGATCCGGCCGGTGCTGGATGCGGCCGATGTGGTGCTCGACCTGCACAGCGTGCTGTGGCCGTCGGACACATTGCTGCTGGTGGCCGGTCATGCGCCGTCCGAACAACTGGCGCTGGCACTGCGCGAACCGCCTGTCGTCGTGTCCGACCCTGGGCATGAGGCCGGGCGGCGCTTGATCGACTACCTCTCCACGCGCGGCCAACGCGCGCTGTTGCTGGAAGCCGGCGACCATTGGGAAGCGCGCACGGTGGGGCTGATGGACCGCGTGGCGCGGCGCGCGATGGGGCTGCTCGGCGTCGCGCCGCCGGCACCGCGGCCGCCGAGCACGGCGCGCCTGGCCCGCGTGACGCATGCGGTCACCGCGCGCGGCAACAGCTTCGCTTTCCTGCGCGCGTTTCGTGGTGGTGAGGTGATCGCGCGCGCCGGCACGCCCATCGCGCGCGATGGCGGCGTGGAGATCGTCACGCCGTATGATGAATGCCTGCTGGTGATGCCGAATCTGCGCACCGCACCTGGCATGACCGCGGTGCGATTCGCCCGCTTCACGCAGGCCTGAGCAGCAGCGCGCCTTCGCGTTCCGCCACCTGCGCATCCACCAGTTTCGCGCTGGAAATCACGCCTGGCACGCCGGCGCCGGGATGGGTGCCGGCGCCGACCAGATACAGCCCGCCCAGCTCCTCGCTGACATTGTGCGGGCGGAACCAGGCGGATTGGAACAGCTGCGGCTGCATGGCGAAGGCAGCACCATTGTAGGACAGCAGCCGGTCGCGGAAATCCTGCGGCGTCAGCAGTCGTGATGTCACGATGGCATCGCCCAGGCCCGGCATGATGGTGGATTCCAGCCGCGCCTGGATGCGCGCGCGATAGCGTTCGCCCTCGGCCGCCCAATCCGTGCCGCTGGCCAGATGCGGCACCGGCGAGAGCACATAGAAGGCATCGCAACCCGGCGGTGCCATCGATGGATCATTCGCCGTGGGCCGATGCAGATAGAGGCTGAAATCATCCGACAGATGGTGCCGGTTGAAGATGTCCGTCAGCAGCCCCTCGTAGCGGGGCCCCAGCACCATGGAGTGGTGATACACATCCTCGAAGCGCCGGTTCGTGCCGAAATACCAGACGAAGAGCGACATGGAATATTTCGCGCGCTTGAGCTTGCGATCGGTCCAGCGCTTGCGCGGATGCTTGGCCAGCAGCCGCGAATAGGTCCATGCCGGGTCGGCGTTGGAGACCACGATATCGGCGTCGATCACCTCGCCATCGGCCATGCGCACGCCGGCCGCGCGGCCATCGCGCACCAGGATTTCCGACACTTCGGCATTGTAGCGGAAGCCCGCGCCCTGGCTTTCGGCCAGTTGCACCAGCCCCTGCGCGATCGCGCCCGTCCCGCCCATCGCGTAATGCACGCCATGCAGCCGTTCCAGGTGCTGGATCAGGCAGTAATAGGCCGTGGTGGACAGCGGATTGCCGCCGATCAGCAGCGGATGGAAACTGAAGGCCACGCGCAGCTTCGGGTCGCGGAAATAATCGCCCACCTTGCTGAACACGCTGCGCATGCCGCCCAGCCGCACCATGTCCGGCGCTTCCTTCAGCATGCTCCAGAAGGAGTGGAAGGGCTGGTCCGCCAGCTTCGCGAAAGCCACGTCATAGATGCGTTCGGAATCGGCGATGCAGCGGTCGAAGCCGGCGACCTCGGCGGGGTTCAGCCGCGCCACCTCCTCACGCATGCGGGCCTGGTCGTCATAGGCGCGGAACACCGTGCCGTCATCGAAGCGGATCTCGTAGAAGGGGTCGATGCGCTTGAGCGTGACGTGATCGGACATGCGCTGCCCGCACAAAGCCCACAGCTCCTCCAGCAGATAGGGCGCGGTGATGATGGTGGGGCCGGCATCGAAGCTGAACCCGTCCTGGCGGAACACATAGGCGCGGCCGCCCGGTGCATCGAGCTTCTCCAGCACGGTCACGCGCCAGCCGCGCGCGGCCAGGCGCACCGCCGCAGCCAGCCCGCCGAAGCCCGAGCCAATCACCACCGCATGCGGGCGGCCATCCTGCACGGCATCAAGCATTCGCGGCTCCTTCACGGCGCATCACGCCACACCCAGGGTGATCAACGCCAGTGAAACATAGCGCGCGGTCTTGGCCGCCCCAACCAGCAGCAGGAACACCCAGAAGCGTTCGCGCATCACGCCGCCGATCACCGTCAGCGGGTCGCCGATGATCGGCGCCCAGGACAGCAGCAGCGACCACCGCCCCCAGCGCCGATACCAGCCGCGCGCGCGCTCCAATTGCGCGGGCGTGGCCGGAAACCAGCTTCGGTCCTGGAAGCGGTCCACCTGCATTCCCAGCCACCAATTCACCATGGCACCCATGGTGTTGCCGATGCTCGCCACCAGCACGATGGCGACCACCGGCGCGGCCTCGGCCAGCAGCAGGCCGATGAACAGCGGCTCGGAGGGAATCGGCAGCAAGGTCGCAGCACCGAAGGCGCTGAGGAACATGCTGCCCAGGGCTGTGAACACGGGGTGTCAACTGAGCGGCCTGGGCACTTTCACCGGCAGCAGCATCTGCACCGGCAATGCGGCGAAACGGTCGAATTCCACGCTTTCATGCACTGCCGTGGCCTCCCGCCCCAGCAGCTTCGTGCCGATCACGCTGCGCGAATAGAAGGGCGTGTCCTCCAGCGTCTTGATCACGCGCGCGGCGCCTTCGCTGCGCGTGGGCCGCGCGATGCGCCACCACGTCGTGCGCGGCAGCGTCACGGGCGCGGGCGATGCGATGTCGGTCACGCTGCCATCATTGCCCACGCGCAGCGCGATGTGCTGTTCAGTGCCGTCGCGCCGGCGCGGGTTGTAGAGGATGGCGGTCGCGTCCTCCATCGGCGCGCGGCACCAGTCCCAGCTGTGGAAATCCTGCTCCAGCGGCGCATCGCCCCAATTGCTGTCGAAATAGCAGGCGCCGGACCATGACAGGCCGGGCGCATCCATCTCCACCTGCACGCGCGAGCGTGCGGCCACAGGGTGCCAGGTGTGGCGACCATGGCTGTCCAGCGTGAAGGCGCGCGTGGAGACGGCGCGCGGCGTCACCCGCACCACGCCGCGCA
>JAIXVH010000073.1 GCA_027483125.1 Acetobacteraceae bacterium
AAAACAAATACATGGCTAAGTTCAACTTCGCCCTTCTTTTTGAGCTGATCCCACACCCATCTGCCGTCGCGCAACGTTGCCTGGTATTCAAGAACGACCTCCGTCGGATTGCGCGTAAAGTTGACCATTGGACCCCCGCGTCTCGAGTTCGCTTTTGGGCGCAAGCGGAATGGAAAAGCAACCTCAGAGGCTTCCCTTGAAGATCAAGCGCCCATCGGGTTCCTCCGTTGATCGGTGATATTGGCAGTTGTCGGTGCTGCCGATCTCAAAAGCCAATAGTCAGATCCATGCCCCACCCTGCCGTTCGAACCGAACCACCACAGGCTGTTTCAGCTATGTGCACGAACCAACCCCACCCTACGACAACAAATTGCTCCACGACGGATCACTCGCATCCGTCGGCGTCACCACCTGCCGCTCATTGAACCCGGCGATATCAATGCTCGCCAGCCGCGACGAATACCCCGCCCCCCGCGCATCCCGCGCCTGGCTCTCCCGATAAAACATCAACACCCGCCCATTCGGCGCGAAGGTCGGCCCTTCCATCTGCCAGCCTTCCGACAGGATGCGCTCGCCCGACCCATCCGGCCGCATCACCCCAATCGCAAACCCCCCACGCCCGAATCGCGTGAACGCGATCAAATCCCCACGCGGCGACCACACCGGCGTCGCATAGCGCCCATTGCCGAAGCTGATGCGCCGCGCGCCGCCGCCATTCGCGTCCATCACATAAAGCTGCTGGTCGCCGCCGCGATCCGAATTGAACACGATCTGCGTGCCATCCGGCGAGAAGCTCGGCGACACATCCAACCCACCGCCCGAGGTCAATTGCCGCTCGCGCCGCGAGCCCAGATCCACCACGAAGATATTCGCGTCACCGCCACGCACCGCCGACAGAATCACGCTCCGCCCATCCGGCGAAAACCTTGGCGACAAGGTCATGCCGGAGAAATTCCCCAGCACCTCCTGCCGGCCCGTCTGCGCATTGAACAGGAACACGCGCGGCTGCCCGCCGGCATAGGACATCGCCGCGATCTGCTGCGCATTGGGGTGGAAGCGCGGCGTCAGCACCTGCACGCCCGGGTCGGTCAGGAAGCGATGATTTTCGCCATCCTGGTCCATGATCGCCAGGCGCCGCCCGCGCCGGTCACGCGGCCCGCTTTCGGCGACATAGGCCACGCGCGTGTTGAAGTAGCCCTGCTCGCCCAGCGCGCGCTGATAGATGTCATCCGAGATGATATGCGCGATCTGCCGCCAGTTGGACGCGCTGGCGTTATACGCCGTGCCCAGCGCCTGCTCGCCCGGCACGATGTCCCACAGGCGGAACTCCACGCGCAGCTGATCGCCGCTGCCCGACACGCGCCCCGTCACCAGGAATGTCGCGTTGATGACGCGCCAATCCTGAAAGCGCGGCGTGGCGGCCGCGGCCTCCGGCGTCTGGATGAAGGCGTCGCGATTCACCGGGCGGAACAGCCCGGAATTGCGCAGGTTGTTGGTGATGACCTGCGCGATCTGCGCGCCGATCCGCGCGCCATCCGGCGTCGCACCCGCCATGGCCGGAATGGCGATCGGCACAGGTTCGGTGCGCGCGCGCGTGATGTCGATGCGCGTGCCCTGCTGGGCGGTGGCGGCGCGCGTGGCGAAGATGCCAGGCGCGATCATGACGGCGTTGCGGCGTGTCAGCATGGTGGTGTCCTCGCTGCCGGAAGGTTGGATGGGCGGGCGCGCGGGTCAAGCATCAACGCATCCCCAGGTCGCGCGGATTGAAGCGGAAGATCGCGGCGTTCAGCCCGGCCACGCCGCTGCGCGGGATGGGCAGCGGGTTGCAGCGCGGGTCACGCAAGGCGCGCGCCGCACTCTCATACACCATTCGCGCGCGCGGGTCGGTGGGAACCGCGCCCACCGGGCGCACAATGCGCACATTGCCGGCGGCGTCCACCTCCACGCGCAGTTCCACGATGATGTCGCGGATGTTCGGCGCGCCGGCATCGACGTTGAAGCATTCGCTGACCCGGTCGGCGACGCCACGCGTTTCGGCAGCCGTCAGCTGCGCGGTGCCTTGCGGCGCGCCGCCACCCTGTGCGGGCGCGCCGGCCGGGTTCGGCCTCGCCTGCGGCGGCGTCTGCTGCTGTTGCTGCTGGCGCAGGCGCTCCAGCGTGTTCAGCACCGACTGGCTGCGTTCCTCAGGCCGCTGCACGGGCGGCGTGGTGCCGGTGCCGGGCGTGCGCGCGGGCTCCGGCGGCGGCGGGCGCGGGCTGGGCGGCACGGGCAGCGGCGGCGCGGGCGTGGGCCGCGCGGGGCTGGGCGGTTGCGGAGGTTGCTGTGCGACCTGCTGTTCCTGCGGCCGCGGCGGCACCGGCGTGGGTGTGGCCGCCGGCGCGGGCGGCGGAGGCGGCGGCGTGGGCGGACGCGGCGTCTGCTGCGCCTGTTGCGGCGCGGCCTGCGCCGGCGCGGGTGGTGGCGGCGGTGGTGGCGGCGGTGGCGCGACCACCTGCGGCCGCTGCGGCTCCGGCGCCTGGTCGGGGCGCGGCGGTTGCGGCACGGGGTCGGGCGCGGGGCGCGGCGCGAGCTGTTCGCCCTGCGCCATCTGCGGCGGCAGGGCGGCGATCAGCTCGACCGGGAAGGAGGTTTCCTCAGGCTCCGGCAGGCGCTTCGGCAGGCCGATGAGCAGCGCCAACAGCGCCGCCACATGCGCCGCCGCCGAGACCGCCACCCACAGCCTGATGCCCCTCAGCCGGGCCATGTGTCACCTTTGTGGCGGTTGGGCCGGCCGAGGGGGAGCCGATTGGGGAGCGGGCTGTTGCGGACGGGGACCAGGCACCACCTGCTGCGGGGCCGGGGGGCGGCCAGCGGGCTGTTCGGCGAGCAATGCGACGCGCGTGAAACCACCGGCGGCGATGTTGCCCATCACTTCCATCACGCGGCCATAGGTGATGGCGCGGTCGCCGCGCACGAAGATGCGGCGTTCCGGCGCGCCTGGCTGCTGCGCTTCACCGATGGCGCGCAGGCGGGGTACCAATTCCTCCATCGTGACCTCGGTTTCCTGGATGAAGATCCGGCCCTCGGGGTTCACGCTGATGGTGATGGGGTCCTGTTCCTGGTTCAGCGGTGTGGCCTGGGTGCGCGGCAGGTCCACGGGCACGCCGGCGGTCATCATGGGTGCTGCCACCATGAAGATGATCAGCAGCACCAGCATCACGTCCACGAAGGGCGTGACGTTGATCTCGGCCATTGGGCGGTAACGGCGGTGGCCGCCACCGCGGCCCATCAGCGGACCGGCCATGTCAGAGCGCTTCCGTCGGGTGGCGGATCGAGGCCTGTTCCGTCTGGCGCGAGAGGATGGCGCTGAATTCGGCCGCGAAGCCTTCCATGCGCGACGCGAATTTCGCCAACTGGCTGCCGAGCATGTTGTAGGCCAGCACCGCGGGGATGGCCGCGACGAGACCGATGGCGGTGGCAAACAGCGCTTCGGCGATGCCAGGTGCCACGACAGCCAGCGACGTGTTCTGCATGCCGGCGATGGCCGTGAAGCTGTTCATGATGCCCCAGACCGTGCCGAACAGCCCGATGAAGGGCGCGGCCGAACCGGTATTGGCCAGGAAGGTCATGCGTTTTTCCAGCCGCTCCATCTCGCGCTGGATGGTCACGGCCATGGCGCGTTCGACGCGTTCCTTGGTGCCGGCGACGAATTGCGCGGCGCTGGTGCTTTCCATGCTGCGCCGCCATTCCCGCATGCCCGAGACGAAGACCGCGGCCAGCGGGTGCTGCGGCGTTTCGCCCTGCTTGCGGAACAGTTCATCGAGGCTGCCGCCGGACCAGAACTGGTCTTCCAGCGCATCCGCCTCACGCCGTGCGCGGCGCAGCGCCTGCGTCTTCTCGAAGACGATGGCCCAGACGAAGATGGAGGCGAAGATCAGCGCCAGCATCACCGACTTCACGACCCAGTCGGCCATCATGAATAGGCCCAGCAGCGACATGTCGTGCGTGGCGGCAAGCGGGGCGCTGGTGACCGGGTTCATGCATCCATCTCCGGGGCGGCGATCCGTGCGCGGAGCGCGGATCGCCAGGGTTCGGGTATCGCGCGTGGGCGCATTGTCGTGGCGCTCACGCAGACCAGCCGCACCTTCAGCGCGGCGAGCAATTTGCCTTCCAGCATCACGTCCTGATCCAGGTCCAGGATGGCGGAAACACGGCGGATTCGCGTGCGGACCGTGACCAGGTCATCGAGCCGGCCGGGGGTCGCATACTCCACCTCGATGCGTTTCACCACCAGGAAGGCGTTGTGCTGGGTTGCCATATCGGCATGGGGCAGCGCCATCGCGCGCAGGGCTTCGGTGCGGGCGCGTTCGGCCCAGCGCAGATAAGTCGCGTGGTACACGATGCCGCCGGCGTCGGTGTCCTCGTAATAGGTCCGGATTTGCAGCGTATGCGCGGCCTGATCCAGGCTGCGCGGCTGCGCTGCTTCATCCTCAGGGCTGGGGTCAGCCATCCAGCAGGTCCGGTTGGATGCCGAAGCCGGCGGGCGGTGTCAGGCCAAGGTGGCGCCAGCCGGGTTCGCCCAGGACACGGCCACGTTGCGTCCGCAGCACGAAGCCTTCCTGGATCAGAAAGGGTTCAATCACGTCTTCGAGCGTGTCGCGCGACTCCGCCAGCGCGGCGGCCAGAGTTTCAACGCCGACCGGCCCGCCACCATGATGTTCCGCGATGCGCCGCAGGTAGCGGCGGTCCATCGCGTCCAGGCCCTTGGCGTCCACCTCCAGGCGGTTCAGCGCGTCATCGACCATGGCACGATCAGCGATGCGGCCTGCAACCAGCGCGAAATCGCGCACGCGGCGCAGCAGGCGGCCGGCGATTCGCGGCGTGCCGCGAGAGCGGCCGGCGATCTCTCTCGCGCCGGCTTCAGCCAGGCCGAAGCGCAATTTCTCGGCACCGCGACGGATGATGCTGAAGAGTTCTTCGGGCGTGTAGAGCAACAGCCGCAACGGGATGCCGAAGCGGTCGCGCAAGGGCTGCGCCAGCAGGCCGGAGCGTGTGGTCGCGCCCACCAGCGTGAAGGGCGGCAAGTCGATGCGCACGGTGCGCGCCGCCGGCCCCTCGCCGATGATGAGGTCGAGCTGGAAATCCTCCATCGCGGGGTAGAGGGTTTCCTCGATCGCCGGTTGCAGGCGGTGGATTTCGTCCACGAACAACACGTCATTCGCCTGCAGATTCGTCAGGATCGCCGCCAGGTCGCCGGCGCGTTGCAACACCGGGCCGGAGGTGGCGCGAAACCCCACGCCCATCTCCTTCGCCACGATCTGCGCCAGTGTGGTTTTGCCCAACCCAGGCGGGCCATGCAGCAGCACATGGTCCAGCGCCTCGCCGCGCACGCGCGCGGCCTGGATAAAGATGGAGAGGTTGTCGCAGGCCACGCGCTGCCCGGTGAAGTCGGCCAAGGTCTGTGGCCGCAGCGCGTTGTCGTTGCCGTCTTCCTCGCGCTTCTCCGGGTCGCTCAGGCGTTCGCTCACCGCGCGAACTCCTTCAACCCGTCGCGGATCAGCGCGTCCAGAGTCACTTCATCGCCCAGGCGCTTCGCGGCGCGCGCAATCGCCGCCTCTGCTTCCGCGCGCTTCATGCCCAGGTTGACCAGCGCCGACGCCGCATCGCGCTCCAGACCGCCTGCCGGGATGATGTCCACCGCGCCCACGCCATCGGCCTCCGGCATGGCGCGGCCCACGGCCCATTTCTGCATCGCCGGTTCATCGATGATGCGGTTGGCGGTGGCGGCACCCAGGCCCTTCACTTCGCCCAACCGCTTGCGTTCCTTACCCGCGATGACGCGCGCCAGCCCCGTCGGGTCCAGCCCCGACAGCACCTGCAATGCCTTCTGCGGCCCGACCATCTTCACTTCGATCAAGGCGCGAAACGCCTCGCGCTCGGCGGCATCGGCGAAGCCGAACAGCGTGATCGCATCCTGCGACACGCGCGTCTCCACCAGCAGTTTCTGCGCGCCCTCGCGCGATGTCAGCTTGTCCAGCGTCTTGCGGCTGCACGCGACCAGGTAGCCCACGCCGTTCACATCCAGCACGCAGCCGCCTTCATGCACGGCATCCACACGGCCAGTCAGCGCCGCAATCATGCGCAGCCCCCACGCAGTCC
>JAIXVH010000233.1 GCA_027483125.1 Acetobacteraceae bacterium
CGGCTATTGCTCATGGAAGGCACGATGCAGGCTGTCGCGGACCGGCTGTGTCATGTACCGCCAGAAACTCCGCTGGCCGATCATCACATGCGCCTCCACCGGCATGCCGGGCACCAGGAACACCGCTGGCAGGCGGGCCAACTGCTCTTCATCGATTTCGACATAGGCCCGGAAATAGGTGGCGCGCGTGGCCTGGTCAGTGGTCACGTCGGCCGCCACGAAGGTCACGCGGCCATGCAGATACGGCACCAGGCGCTGCTTGAAGGCGGGCAGACGGATTTCGGCCTGCAGCCCCGGATAGACCACGTCGATGTCGAAGGGCTGCACATTCACCTCGGCCACCAGGCGATCGCGCACCGGCACCAGATCCATCACCGGGTCGCCGGCGCGGATGGCGGCACCGATGGTGAAGTGGCGCAGATTGACGATGGTGCCGGGTTCCGGCGCGGTGATCTCGCGGCGCACGGCCACATCCTCGGCGGCACGGAGGCGTTCCTCGGTCTCGGCCAGGCGGGCGGCCACTTCGCGCAGTTCAGCGCTGACCTCTTGCTGGCGTTGGCTGCGTACTTGCTCGATGCCGCGCTGCGCCTCGGCGATCGCACCCTGGGCCCGGGCTATCTGCCCGTTCAGGTCCACGATCTGCCCATCCAGGCCCGCCACGGCGCGTTGCAGCGCCAACAATTCCGGCAGCCGCGCAAGGCCCTGGTTCACCAGCCCCCGGCGCATCACCTCTTCCTGGCGGATCAAGTCCAGCTGACGGCGGGACGCTGCCAGCTGCCCCTGCGCGCCGACGATCACAGCCTGCTGCTGCGCCACGCGCGTTTCCAGCACCATGACCTGGCTCATCAGCGAGGCCTGGCGTGCTTCAAACAAGGCGCGCTGGCCGGCCATGACCTCATCGGCGCGGGCATGGCCCGCGGTGGTCAGCGCCAGGGGGAAGGCCACTTCGCGGGCATTGGCGGCCTCGGCATCCAGCCGCGCATCCTGCGCCAGCAGGCCGAAGCGTTGGGCGCGTAGCGCATCCAGCGTGGCATTGGCCTGGATGTCATCCAGGCGCATGACCACCTGGCCGGCCTCGACGCGCGTGCCGTCGCGCACCAGGATTTCACGCACAATCCCGCCTTCAAGATGCGCCAGCGTCCGCCGCGTGCCTTCCACCTTGATGACGCCGGGCGCGATGGCAGCCTCGGCCAGGGGCGCGGTGGTGGCCCACACCATGAAACCGCCGAAGAAGCCCACCATGAACACCAGCCCCACGATGATCGGCCAGCGCGTGCGCGGCGCCTTGGCATCCAGGATCGGGTCGAAGGGCAGATCGATGGGCGGTCGGCGGGCCGGCGCCACGGTGGCGGGCGGCGGGGCAGCGGGGCGTTCGGCGACGGGTGCGTCGGACATCTCAGGCACCTCCCTGGGCGGCGACAGGACCTGGGCCGGGCAGCCCGGCCGGCCGCGGCGGCGCCATCAGGCGCTTCAAAACTTCGGCGCGCGGGCCGAACATCTCGATCGCGCCTTCCTTCAGCAGCAGCACCTTGTCCACGCCCTGCACCAGCGCCGGGCGATGGCTGACCAGCACCACGGTCGTGCCCTGGGCCTTCAGTTGTTCCAGCGCGCGGGTCAGCGCGGCCTCGCTGTCGCCATCGAGGTTGGAATTGGGCTCGTCCAGCACCACCAGCTTGGGTCGGCCAAACATGGCACGCGCCAGACCAATCAACTGCCGCTGTCCGCCGGAGAGGAAGGTCCCGCCCTCGCCGATCTCGGTGTCATAGCCCTGCGGCAGGCGCAGGATCATCTCATGGCAGCCGGCGAGACGGGCGGCAGCGAAGACCTCCTCCGGCTCGGCCTCGCCCATGCGGGCGATGTTGCGGAAGACGGTGCCGTCGAACAGTTCCACATCCTGCGGCAGGTAGCCGACATGGCGGCCGAAATCCTCGCGCTGCCACATGAAGACATCGGCGCCATCCAGCCGCACATGGCCCTGGCTTGGTTGCGCCACGCCGATCAGCATGCGGATCAGCGTGGTCTTGCCGGCGGCCGAGGGGCCGATGATGGCCAGCGAATCCCCTGGCGGCAGGTCGAAGTTCACACCCTTGACCATGGGCACGCCCTGGCCGGGGAAGGCGAAGGTCACGCGCTCGACCGCCAATGCACCCGTGGGTTCGGGCAGCGCCATACCCTCGGGGCGCAGCCGCGGCAGGGCCATGAAGGTCTGCAGGCGACGATAGGATTGCCGTGCCGCCACCAGCGATTTCCAGCCGCCGATCAACTGTTCGACCGGCGCCAAGGCGCGGCCCATGATGATCGATGCCGCGATCGAGGCGCCCGCCGTCAATTGCTGCATCAGCACCAGATAGGCGCC
Source organism: Acetobacteraceae bacterium (assembly GCA_027483125.1). GTDB lineage: Bacteria > Pseudomonadota > Alphaproteobacteria > Acetobacterales > Acetobacteraceae > Rhodovarius. The sequence goes on from JAIXVH010000233.1 coordinate 2,357, forward strand.
CAGGCCCAGGATCGCGATCTGCACCGCAAGCCGGATGAACTTGGTCATGCCCATGATCCAGGCGGCACGGTCCGCCGCGCGGATCTGCGGCGGCAGCATGGCCGAAACGCCCTCGCGCCAGCGCGACACCACGGCGGGCAGCATGCCCATGCTGTCGATCACCTCGGCATTGCGGCCAATCGCATCGGCGCGGCGCTGGCTCGCCATCGCCGCCACATTCGCTTCCTTCAGAAGGGAAGCGGTGATGATCTCGTTCAGGATGGTCAGGCCGAACAGCAATGCCGCGCCGGCCAGCGCCACCCAACCCATCACCGGGTGCAGCATGAAGATCACGGCCAGGTAGATCGGCACCCAGGGCACGTCATAGATGGACAGCATCGCCGGCGAGCCCAGGAAGCCGCGGCAGATGGCCAGGTCGCGCAGCGCCTCCATCCGGTAGGGGCGGCCCTTCAGCTGCGATTCCAGGGCGCGCGAGAAGCCTTCCGGGGCAACGCGATTCTCGATCCATTGGCCCACGCGCTGCATCACCGTGCTGCGCACCGCCTCCAGCACCGCAAGAATCCCGATGGCAAAGACGGCGATCAGCGTCAGGTAGATCAGTGTGTCGGTGTTGCGGGTGGCGAGCACCCGGTCGAACACCTGCATCATGTAGATCGACACGGTGAGCTGCAGCAGGTTCGCCACGCCGGAAAACGCGCCGACAATCGCGAATTGCCCGCGGCAGGCGGCCAACGCCTTGGCGATCGGCGTGTCCTTCATCGGGTTGGGCGCGAACAGCCCCGGGCGCGGCGGCATCATGGAAGCTGTGCTCCGGCCAAGACGCTGAACATACCGATTCCTTTCTGGTAGGTGCCCCGTGGAGGGTCCCGGAAGTAACGAGCGGCAAATTTTGCCGCCCCCCTCGTCGCAGTCATTCGCATGAAAACCTTTATAGCACGTAAACTCATCAAATCATCATCCGAACGGGTAGCATCTCGCGGCACGCCCGGATGTCTTGTTACGCCCAGCCTGTGTCATGTTTTGTCGGCGACAGGACGAAACACGACCATGCGGGCCACCGCAAAATTAATGAACATGCCCGCCACCGAACCCGCCGCGACCCCCAGCACCGGCCAGGCGCGCACCGTCTCGTTCCAGGCGATCAACGCGGCGTAAGTGCCGTAATTGGCCGCGAAGCCCAGCAGGTTCAAGGCAACAAACACGCCCCATTGCCGTGCCGCGGGGGTATCCCGCGCCGCATCGCGGAAGGTCCAGGCGCGGTTCACAGCCCAGGTGGTGCTCGCCGCCGCCAAATACGAGACCACGCGCCCGCCATAAGGCCCCGCGCCCAGCCACAACATGCCCAGCAGAACCGCCGAATCGACGACGAAACCCAGGGTGCCGACCACGCCGAAGCGGAGGAATTGCAGGATCAATGCGCGCATGACCCTGGCTACTGCGCGCAGGCCGTGGCGAAAAGCGGGCGGGGCTGTTGCGGTGGCGTGTCAGTGCCAGCAACCTGCACCCGATACAGGGGGCGGCATGATCGGATTGATCGGTCTGGGGCAGATGGGCGGCGCCATGGCGCGCAGGCTGGTGGAACAGGGGCAGGTGCCGCGCGTATGGGATGCGCATGGCCCGGCGCGTAACCGTGCGGCCGGCCAGGTGGTGGACGGCCCGGCGGCCTGTGCCGCGCCGGTCGTCATCCTCTCCCTACCCGACGCCGGCGCGGTTGCCGCCGTGCTGGAAGCGCTGCTGCCGGCCATGCCTCCAGGCGGTGTGGTGGTCGATACCTCCACGCTGGACCCGCTCGCCGCTCGCGAATTCGCCGCCCGCGCTGCCTATCTGGACGCACCCGTCTCGGGCGGGCCAGCCGGTGCTGCGACGGGCACGCTGACCATGATGCTGGGCGGTGAGGCCGCGGCGCTGGAACGCGCCCGCCTTGCCCTGTCGCTGCTGGCCACGCGCATCATTCATGTGGGCGGGCCGGGCGCGGGCCAGGTGGCGAAGCTGGTCAACAACCTGCTGGTGGCCACGCATCTGGCCGCGGCTGGCGAGGCGATGCGCCTGGGGGCGGCAGCCGGTGTCGGGCCCGAAGCGCTGCTTGCGGTAGTCAACGCCGCTTCCGGCCGCTCCGCCGCGACCGAGGTGAACTGGCCGCGCTGGGTGCTGAACGGCGCCTTCGATTCCGGCTTCACCGCGGGGCTGATGCGCAAGGATGTGCGCCTGGCCATGGCGCTCGCCGAGGCGACTGGCACGCCGCTGGCCACCTGCGCCGCCGCCGCCAGCGCATGGGCGGCATCGGACATCGCCGATGCGGAGGATTTCAACCGCGTCTCGGCGCGGATCGGAGGCATCGCATGACCCCGCGCGACATCCTTGCCGCCCACCCCATCGCCGGCGACGGCGAAATGTTCGCCCTGCACGATCCAGCCACGGGCGCGCTGATGGCGCGATACGCCGCCCAGGACGGCGCAGCCGCCGCGGCCGAGGCCGCAGCCCGCCACCCCGGCTGGGCCGCCCTGCCCGCCGCCGAACGCGGCCGTCGCCTCTGGGCGCTCGGTGCCGCGATCCGCGACGCTGCCGCGGATTTGGCGCTGCTCGAATGCGCCAATACCGGCAAGCCCATTCGTGACTGCCGCGCCGAGGTCGCGCGCGTGGCCGAGATGGCCGAATACTACGCGGGCTTCGCCGACAAGCTGGAGGGCCGCGTGGTGCCCGTGCCGTCGGGGCATATCGTGACGGTGCACCACGAACCCTATGGCGTGATCGCCGCCATCACGCCCTGGAATGCGCCGCTGTTCACCGCCGGCTGGAACGCCTTTCCGATCCTGGCCGCGGGCAATGCGGCGGTGCTCAAGCCCAGCGAATACACGCCCTACACCACGCTGGAATTGGCGCGCATGGCGCAGGCACTGGATATCCCGCTGGTCGCGGTGGCGGGTGGTGCGGCCACCGGCGCGGCACTGGTCGCAGCGCCGGAGGTGTCCAAGCTGGTCTTCGTGGGCAGCCCCGCGGGCGGGGCGCGCGTGGCCGCGGCTTGTGCCGCGCGCGGCATTCCCTGCGTGCTGGAACTGGGCGGAAAATCCGCCAATATCGTCTTCGCCGATGCCGATTTCGACGCCGCCATCCAGGGCGCGCAACAGGCCATTTTCGCAGGCGCCGGACAATCCTGTGTGGCTGGCTCGCGGTTGCTGGTTGAGGCCTCGATCCATGACCGTTTCCTCTCGGCGCTGCACGATGCCATGCGCCGCATCCGCATCGGTGACCCGCTGGATGAGAGCACGGAAATGGGCCCTGTCGCGCATGCCGCGCAGCTCGCGCACATCCATGGCCTGATCGCCGGCGCACCCCGGCTGACCTGCAACGCGCCCGCCCGCGGCTGCTTCATGGCGCCCACCATCCTGCATGGCCTGCCCCCCGATGCGCCGGCGCTGACCGAGGAGATCTTCGGCCCCGTCGTGGCAGCCCAACCCTTCGCCGATGAGGCGGAGGCGATCCGCCTGGCCAATGCGTCGCGCTTCGGCCTGGCGGGCGCGGTCTGGACGCAGGATCTCGGCCGCGCGCATCGCGTCGCCGCGGGCGTGCGCGCCGGGACCTTCTGGATCAACGGCTATCGCACCATCCATGTCAGCGTGCCGTTTGGCGGCTTCGGCGCCTCAGGCCATGGGCGGTCTTCGGGGATCGAGGCGATGCGCGACTATACCCAGACCAAGGCGGTGTGGCTGGATGCGCGGGAGCAACCGGCACTGGGATTCGGCCATCGGCCCTGACCAACGCAAAGCGCCATCGTCGCAGCAGATTTTTACAAAAACGCAGCCTCGCGGGCTGCCGCTGTAACCCTGCCACCGACCGACACGAACCCCGACCAGAAACGGCGGGATCCGATGTCGCAGGTGGTACAGAGCTTGGCGGAAGTCTATCGCGCGGCGGAGCGCGCGGAGTTCGTGCGCGGGGTGCGCGAGGCCGGAGCAAGCCGCGTCGTGATACTGCGTTTCGCGCAACCCGCAGGCGCATTCCCTGACCCGCCGACCAATGACCTCACCCTCGCGCTGAATGAATCCGGCCGCGGCCGCATGGTGTCCGACGTCGGCGCGGGCCGGCATGAGCAACTCTTCCGCGTCGGGGACTTGATGTTGAAGCCGCCCATGGCCTCGACCTTCTTTTCGGTGGATGCGCCACATGCCAAGCGCTTCCTGTCCATCCCGGCGGACCAACTAAAGCGGCTGACGGAACAGGTCAGTGGCCGCGAACGACTGGATTTTGGGCGTCTGCACGCGCAACCCATACGACCCCATGGCATACGCCCGATGATCGACGCGTTTTGGCAGGAAATGCGCCGCCCAGGCGAGTATTGCGCACTGCTGGTCGAGGGCGTGCTGCTCGCGCTGACGGCAAGCCTGTTGCAGTTGGCCAACGCCACGATCGAGCCGCCGCGGCCGGCCACACTTCTATCGCCCGCGCGGCTGCGGCTTCTGGATGAGTGGCTGGAGCATCACATGGCGGAGAATTTCGGCATCGACGCCATGGCCGCCGCTGTCGGGCTGTCGGCATTCCATTTCTCGCGCGCCCTGAAGGCCAGCACCGGCCAGACGCCGCGCGCCCTTGTCACGCAGCGGCGCCTCGAACGCGCGCGGACCATTCTCGATACCGGCACAACGCCGCTGGCCGACATCGCAGCCGCCTTGGGCTTCGTGGATCAGGCCCATTTCACCAACAGCTTCCGCAAGGCCCATGGCATTGCCCCGGGCGCCTGGCGGCGCATGCGCTGCGGGCGGTAAAGGGTGGGCGGCACGCCGCCCACCCGGATGCCTCACGCCGGCAGGATAAAGCCTTCCAGCGAATGCAGCAGCCCGTTGCCGGCCGGCACATTGGACACGATGATCCGCAGCCCATTGACCGAAGGCAGCCCCGTCGTGCCGTGTTCGACGCGCAGCGTCAGACCCGATGCCGCACGCATGGCAAAGGTCTGGCCCATGAAGGCGTCCATGTTGCCGCCCGGCAGCAGCATTTGCTGGCTTTCGGCGATGTGGTTCAGCACCGTGGTGCGGCGATAATCCGCATCAGTCTCCAGCCGCCGCAGCGCATCGGCCGAGAGCAGCCCATAAGCGCCATTGGCGGGCGCGAAGACCGTGTAGCGGGCGTTGGAGGCACGGAACTGCGCCTCCACCCCGGCCTGACGGACGATTGCGGCGAACCGCGTAAGGTCGCGCGAACCGGCGATGACGTCCATCAGCGTGTTCATGGACTGCGCACGTGCCAACATCGGTGCAGCCAGTGCCGCGCCAGCCAGACCCGCGAAAACATGCCTTCTGTTCATTCAGTGCTCCTTTGCCTTGCCTCGAACCCGACGCGCCGCTTGCCAGCGCTTGCGGTGAGGTCTTGAGCAAAGACCATTTGTCCCGGCCGCGTATTGCAACGCCGTGCTGCAAAAGCCTGATCTGCGCATCGCCGATCACGGCTTGCGCGCCACCACCCGCCCGCGCTTCAATCATCAGCACAAGACCTGGGAGACTTCACATGCATCGCCGAGACATCTTCGCCGCCGGTGCGGCCACCATGCTGGCCGGCCCGGCGCTCGCCCAAGCCCCACAGGCGCGCACGCTGCGCTACGTGCCGCACGCCAACCTGCCGAATATCGACCCCTTCACCAACACCGCCTTCGTGGCGCGCGACCACGCCTTCCTGGTCTTCGACCAGCTCTACGGCATGGACGAACAATTCCGCCCGCAGCCACAGATGGTCGAAGGCCATGTGGTCGAGAATGACGGGCTGCTCTGGCGCTTCACGCTGCGCGAGAATCTGCGCTTCCACGACGGCACGCCAGTGCGCGGGCGGGACTGCATCGCCTCCATCCGCCGCTGGGGCCGGCGCGACGCCTTCGGCCAGGTGCTGATGGCGCGCGTGGCCGACATGACCGAGGTCAGCGACCGCGTCTTCACCATCCGCCTGAACCAGCCCTTCCCGAAGATGCTGGACTGCTTCGCCAAAGTCACGACCAGCTGCCTCTTCGTGATGCCCGAACGGCTGGCCAATGTGGACCCCTTCCAGAACATCACCGAAGCCGTCGGCAGCGGCCCCTATCGCTTCGTGCAGAATGAATGGGTGCCGGGCTCGCGCCTCGCCTATGCGCGCAACACCGACTACGTGCCGCGCCAGGGTGCGCCCAGCATGACCGCGGGCGGCAAGGTCGCGCATTTCGACCGCGTGGAATGGCTGATCATGCCTGACCCGGCCACCGCCTCGGCCGCGCTGCAATCGGGCGAGATCGACTGGTGGGAACAGCCCACCGCGGACCTCTTCCCGCTGCTGGCGCGCAACCGCAACCTGCAGGTGGACATCATCAACAATTCGGGCCTGATCGGTATCTTCCGGCCCAACCATGTCTCGGCGCCGTTCAACAACCCGGCCGTGCGCCGCGCCGTGCTGACCGCGATCAACCAGATCGACTTCATGACCGCCGTGATCGGCACCGCGGGCGTGGATGGGCGTTCCGATCTGCGACGCGAGAATATCGGCTACTTCGCCCCCGAAAGCCCTTCGGCCAGCAATGTCGGCCTGGACCGGCTGCGCAAGAACCTGGCGGCCGCACGCACGGAACTGCAAGCGGCCGGCGCCATGGGCGCGCGGCTCGTGCTGCTGAACGCGACCGACCTGTCCTCGATCAACGCGGCCACGCTGGTGGGCGCGGACCTGTTCCGCCGGATGGGCTTCAACGTCGAACTGGTCAGCACGGATTGGGGCACGCTGGTCGCGCGCCGCGCCTCACGCAATCCGCTGGAACAGGGCGGCTGGTCGGGCTTCTTCACCTTCTGGTCGGGCGTGGACCATTGGAACCCGTCTTCGCATGCCTCGATCCGCGGGCATGGCGAGCAGGCCTGGCCGGGCTGGCCGACCATCCCGGCGATCGAAGCGCAGCGCGACGCCTGGTTCAACGCGCCGAACGAAGCCGCCGAACGCGCCGCGACCGCCGAAATGCAACGCATCGCCTTCGACGAAGTGCCCTACGTGCCCACCGGCATGTACTACCAACCCACCGCCTACCGTCGGAACCTGACCGGCATGCTGAAAGGCCAGCCGCCACTGTTCTGGAACCTGCGCCGCGCTTGAGGGCGGGCGCTGGGCTGGACAGGTTGCGCTGATGACTCTGGGGAAGGGCGCTGCCCTTCCCCAGACCCGATCCCGCCAGGGGTCAACGCCCCCTGGACCCGGTGTGGGTTATCGGTCTGGTTGGGGAGGGGGCATGGCACGCCCTTCACCACAGACGCTCCCGTGATGCCCCCTCCCCAACCAGACCGAAGACTCATGGATTCCAAGGGCCTTTCGGCCTTTAGCGGGGTGAGGTTTGGAGAGGGGCAGAGCCCCTCTCCAACGCCACCCTCGCCACCTATCTCAGCCCCGCCCTTCCTCCACCGCGTGGCACGCGGTTTCGGTCAGCGCATGGGCTTTCAGTTCCGGCCGTTCCGCGCGGCAGCGGTCATTGGCCAGCGGGCAGCGCGGATGAAAGGCGCAGCCGCTCGGCGGGTCGATTGGCGATGGCACTTCGCCGCCCACCGGCATGCGCTGGCGGCCTGACATCTCGAGGTCTGGAATCGCTTCCATCAGGGCGCGTGTGTAAGGGTGGCGCGGGCTGGTGAAGAGCGTTTCGGCCGGCGCCATTTCCACGATGCGGCCCAGATACATGACGCCCACGCGGTCACTGACCTGGCGCACCACGGCGAGGTTGTGGCTGATGAAGAGGAAGGTCAGCCCGAGGCGTGACTGGAGTTCCTTCATCAGGTTCAGGATCTGCGCCTGGACGGAGACATCGAGCGCGCTGGTCGGTTCGTCGCAGACCAGGAATTCCGGGTTGGAGGACAGCGCGCGGGCGATGGAGATGCGCTGGCGCTGGCCGCCGGAAAACTCGTGCGGGAATTTCACGCCGTCGAGCGGGGAGAGGCCCACCTGTGTCAGCAATTCCGCCACGCGCTCGCGCTGCGCGGCGTCGCCCTTGACCAGGCCGAAGGCACGAATGGGTTCGGCGATGATGTCCAGCACGCGCCAGCGCGGGTTGAGGGACGCGTAGGGGTCCTGGAAGATCATCTGCATGCGGCTGCGCTGCGCGGGGTCGCGGCGGGCGGCGTGCAGGTCCTGGCCGTCGAAGCGGACATCGCCGCGCGACGCGCTGTAGAGCCCCACCACCAGGCGCGCGACGGTGGATTTGCCGCAGCCGGACTCGCCTACGAGAGAGAGCGTGGTGCCCTTGGGAATGCTGAAGGACACGCCGTCGACGGCGCGCAGGGTGCGCTTGCCCTCACGCGCCAACAGGCGCTGCAACGGGGGGCGCGAGACATCGAAGAAGCGCGCCAGGTCGCGCGTTTCCAGCATGGGCGTTTCAGTCATGGGCGTAGAGCCAGCAGGCCGCGCGGGTTTCGCCCGCGGGCAGCAGGTCGGGGCGTTGCTGGCGGCAGCGTTCCATCACCTGCGGGCAGCGCGGGTTGTAGGCGCAGCCCTGCGGAATGGCGGAGAGGCGCGGCATGGAGCCATCGATGGCCGCGAGTTTGTCGACGCGCCGGTCGAGCGGCGGGATGGAGGCCATCAGGCCCGACGAGTATGGGTGCTTGGCGTGCTTCACCACCTCGCGCACCGGGCCGATTTCAGCCACGCGCCCGGCATACATCACCGCCACGCGGTCCGCCGTTTCGGCGATCACGCCCATGTCGTGCGTGACCAGCATCATCGCCGTGCCCTTCTCCCGCGCCAGCCGCTTGAGCAGTGCGATGACCTGCGCCTGGATTGAGACGTCGAGCGCGGTGGTCGGTTCGTCGGCGACGATCAGCTTGGGTTCGGCGCAGAGCGCCAGGGCGATCACCACGCGCTGGCGCATGCCGCCGGAGAATTGGTGCGGATAGGCGTCGATGCGGTCGCGCGCGGCCGGGATGCCGACCAGTTCCAGCCACTCAATCGCGCGCTCGCGCGCCTGCGCGGGGTTCAGCGGCAGATGGGTGGTGATGGTCTCCACCAGTTGGCGCCCGATGGTGTAGAGCGGGTTCAGCGTGGTCAGCGGGTCCTGGAAGATCGCGCCGATATGCCGGCCGCGGATGCGGCGCATTTCCTCATAGGGAAGGTTGTCGATGCGCCGGCCTTCGAGAAGGATCTGCCCGCCAGCGATGCGGCCGGGCGGTTCCAGCAGTCCGATGATGGCCGCACCGGTCATCGACTTGCCGGCACCGGATTCACCGACGACGCCGAGCACCTCGCCGGGTTCGATGGCGAAGGACACATCATCCAGCGCGACCAGCGTGCCGCGGCGGGTGGGGAATTCGACGCGGAGATTCCGCACTTCCAGCAGTGAGTTCATCGCAGCTTGGGATTCAGCGCATCGCGCAGCCAGTCGCCCAGCAGGTTCACCGACAGCACCATGATGATCAGCGCCAGGCCCGGGAAAATCGTGATCCACCACTCGCCCGAGAACAGATAGTCATTCCCGAAGCGGATGAGCGTGCCGAGCGAAGGCTGCGTCGGCGGCACGCCCACGCCCAGGAAGGACAGCGTGGCTTCGGCCAGGATCGCGAGTGCCAGGTTCAGCGTGCCGATCACCAGCACCGGCCCCAGCACATTGGGCAGCACATGGCGCAGCATGATCGCACCCTGCCCCAGCCCGATCACGCGCGCGGCCAGGACGTATTCCTTGTTGCGCTCGACCAGCGTGGAGCCGCGCACGGTGCGCGCGAATTTCGGCCATTCGCTGATGCCGATGGCGAAGATCACCACATACAGCGCGATCTGGTCATGCATCTCCCGCGGCAATGCTGCGCGGACGATGCCATCGATCAGCAGCGCCACCAGGATGGAGGGGAAGGTCAACTGGATATCGGCGATGCGCATCAGCAGCGCATCGACCGTGCCGCCCAGATAGCCGGCCAGCAACCCCAGCGTGACGCCCAGCAGCACCGCGAACAAGGTGGCTGCGAAGCCCACCAGAAGCGACACCTGCGCGCCATACATGATGGCCGAGAGCACATCGCGGCCCTGGTTGTCGGTGCCCAGCGGGAAGCGGGCATCGCCGCCCTCGGAGAAGGCGGGCGGCTTGAAGGCGTCCATCAGGTCGATCGACGTCAGGTCGAAGGGATTATGCGGCGCGATCCAGGGCGAGAGCACCGCGCCGAAGATGCAGATGGCCGCGACGATGGCGGAGATGATCGTCACCCAGGACCGGGTGAAGGACCACCAGATGTCGCTGTCGAAAAAGCGGCGCATCATGCAAGGCCCGATCGTCGCAGGGGCGCAGGCCCGAAGGCGTGAATCGATCCGCACAAGGCGGAACTGATGCCGCGCCGGAAGCAGCCTGGAAGAAGATGGCGAGAGATCATGCGCGGCATCAGTGGCCGCCTGACTTGCCGATGCGCAGGCGCGGATCGACTGCGTAGTAGAGAAGGTCAACGACGAGATTGATCACCACGAAGACCAGCGCGATCAGCATCAGATAGGCGGCCATCACCGGAATATCGGCCGCACCCACGGACTGGATGAACAGCAGCCCCATCCCCGGCCACTGGAAGACCGTCTCGGTCACGATGGCAAAAGCGATGATGGCGCCAAGCTGCAGCCCCGCGATGGTGATCACCGGCACCAGCGTGTTCTTCAGCGCATGGCCAAAATGCACCGCGCGGTTCGGCAACCCGCGGGCGCGGGCGAATTTGATGTAGTCGGTGCGCAGCACTTCCAGCATCTCCGCGCGCACCAGGCGCATGATCAGCGTCAGCTGGAACAGGCCCAGCGTGACCGCCGGCAGCACCAGCGCCTTCAGCCCGCCCCAGGTGAAGAAGCCCGATGTCCAGCCGGCGATGTTCACCACCTCGCCACGGCCGAAGCTGGGCAGCCAGCCCAGCCACACCGCGAAGACCAGGATCAGCAGGATGCCGATCAGGAAGGTGGGCAGCGACACGCCGATCAGGCTGAAGGTCAGGAAGAACTTGGACAGCCAGGAATTGCGGTACAGGCCGGTATAGACCCCCATCGGCACGCCCACGGCCAGCGCCAGGAAGGCCGCGGTGAAGGCCAGTTCCAGGGTGGCTGGCGCACGCTCCACGATCAGTTCCGCGACGGGGCGCGACAGCCGGTACGAGATTCCAAAATTGCCCTGAACCGCATTGCCCAGGAAGGTGCCGAACTGCACGAAGAAGGGCTGGTCCAGGCCCAGTTGGCGGATCAGCGCCTGGCGCTGTTCCTCGGTGAAGTCCTGGCCGAGCATGATCGCCACCGGATCGCCCACATAGGCGAACATGGCGAAGCTGATGAAGCTGACCACCAGCATGACCGGCAGCGCCTGCAACAGGCGGGAGATGATGAAGGCGAACACGGCCGCTTCGTGACGGCGCGGACCGGCGCCGTCAAGCCGTCACGCCTTTGGTGTGCCGCTCGACATGCCGTGCTCGGCCCAGTCCTTGATGATGGAATAGCCGACCGCCAGCAGCACCGGCCCCAGGAACAGCCCCAGGAATCCGAAGGCAAAGACGCCACCCAGCGCGCCGACCAATGTCAGCAGCAGAGGCAGGTCCGCGCCTTTCGAGATGAACCATGGGCGGATGATATTGTCGGCCGAAGAAATACCGAGGCCCCCATAGAGCAGCATGAAGATCGCCCAGCCCCATTCGCCCTGCGTGAACAGCCAGATCGCGGCCGGAATCCACACGAGCGGCGCGCCCACGGGAAGGATCGAAATCACGCCCGCCACCACGCCCAACAGCAGCGCATTCGGCACGCCGGCCAGCCACAATCCGAAGGTGGTCATGATGCCCTGCACGATCGCGGTGCCGATCAGGCCATAGACCACGCCGCGCGTGACATTCGCGGTCAGTTCCAGGATATGCGTGCCGCGCGCGCCCGCCAGCCGCTGCAACAGGCCCTGCACATAGGCCGCAATTGTGCCGCCATCTCGGTAGATGAAGAAGGCCAGGAAGATCGCGACCAGCATCTCCGCGATGCCCGACAGCACCGAGAGCAGCAGCGACAGCGCGGTCTGCGCGATGGTGCCGGCATAGGGGCGGATCAACGCCACCAGCGCGCCGGATTCACCGGCGATTCCATGCCACCAGGCGACGGCCTCATCGCCTACGAAGGGCAGCGCTGCCAGCAGCGGCGTGATGTCCGGCAGACCGCCGGAAATCATGCGTTCCAGCCGGCCGGACAGCGCGTCGATCTCCGCGCGCGATGTGGGCGTGGCGTAGATGATCGGCACCACCAGCACGACGAAGGCCGCCAACACCATGATGAGCGCCGCCGCACCGCGCGGCAGCCCGCGCCGCGTGAGCCACTGGAACATCGGCCAGGTGCAGAAGACCAGGATGGCCGCCCACAGCAGCGCCGAGACGAACGGGCGCACCACCAGGAAACACCCGATGCCGAGCGCACCCGCGGCACCGAAGGCGAGGATCCGCGCCTGCATTATGCGGTGAACCGGCTGCCAGCGGGCGCGACATCGCCGCTGATGCCGCCGGCATCGAGCGCGCGGCGGACGGTGCCGTTGGCCTTGGCGGCCTCGATCCAGGCGGTGGCGGCGGCAAGTTGTTCAGGGCGCCCGGGCGGCACGATGATGGCGGTGCCGAGGGCGTGAAAATGCCCCTCCGCGATGCGCAGGCCGGGCACTTGCGGCAGCAGGGTTTGCAGCGATTCCAGGCCGAGTGCGACGGCCTGGGCGCGGCCTTCGCGCATCCATTCGAGCGCTTGCGGCACGCCGATCGCGGCGAGGAATTGCGCGCGCGGGAAGGCGCGTTCGGCGCTGCGCAAGGTGGTGGTGCCCTGCACGCCCACGATGGTCAGCCCCGCGCGATTGGCTTCTTCCACACGGGTGATGCCGGCGGCTGGCAGCACGCCGAGCGTCGAGACCGAGAGGTAGTAGTTGGGGCCGACGCCCACGCGCCGCGCGCGATCCGCATCCATCGGCACGAAGGAGACGTCCAGCCGCGCTTCGGCCACAGCATCGACCACCTCGGAGGAGGAGTTGAAGGTGACGAGGTCGAGCGTCGCACCGATGTCGCGCGCCAGCGCGCGCGCCAGCTCCACCGCCGTGCCACGCGGCGCACCATCCGGCCCGCGGCTGGCCCAGAAGGCGGACATGACGGGTGCGATGCCGACACCCACGCGGATGCGCCCGCCGGGTGCCAACGGGTGTGCGGCCTGCGCGAAGGCTGCGCCCGGAAGCGCCAACAGCATGCGTCTGTACATCTAGACCTCCTCCACCTGCGCCACGCCGGGCAGCACCTTCATCGCCTGCATCAGCCGCGGCGAGACGTTCCAGCCGCCGGGCAGCGCCACTTCGATATCAAGCCCGGAACCCAGGCGCGGCACCAGCGCAACCTTGCCCCGCCCACGCCCTTCGCGCGAGAGGATCGCCTGGATGGGCTGGATCGCGGCCGGACCATCCAGCCACAGGCGGATATTCTGCGCGATGCCGGAGGCGGCGCGGTCCAGCTTGTCCACTTCCAGCGCGGTCAGTCGCAGCGCGTCGTTTTCGAGCTTGGCCTCGGCGGTGACAACCAGCGCCTGGCCTTCCTCCAGCATGTCGCGGCAACGGTTCAGCACCTCGGAAAAACATGTGACTTCGAAGCTGCCCGAGGCATCGGACATCGACACCCAGGCCATGCGGCTGCCGGTCTTGGTGTTGCGTTCCTTGCGGCTATTCACAGTACCCGCGAGCTTCACGCGGCGCGCACCGGCTTCGGCCACCGCCTTCACATCCACGCTGCGCGTGACACCCAACGCCTTCAGCGCCTTCGCGTACTCATCCAGCGGATGCGCGGAGAGGTGAAAACCCACCGCCTCCTGCTCGAAGGCCAGTTTGTCCAGCAGCGGCCAGGGCGGCGTCTCGGGCAGGCGCAGCATGGGTGGGCCTTGCTCCACCGCACCGAAGAGGTTGACCTGGTTGGTGGCGCGTTCCTCCGCCATGGCCTGGGCGCGGCGGATGACGGCTTCAGCGCCGGCGACGGTGGCGGCGCGATTGCTCTCCAGCGTATCGAAGGCGCCGGCCTTGGCGAGCATCTCGATCATCGTCTTGTTGATGCCGCGCGGGTCGGCGCGTTCAGCGAAATCGGCGATGGAGGCGAAGGGCTTGTGTCGCGCGCGCACCAGGTCCTGCATGGCGGCCATGCCCACGCGTTTCACCGCGGCCAGCGCGAAGCGGATGGCGCCATCCTCGATCGTGAACTCCGCGGCGCTGCGGTTGATGTCGGGCGGCAGGATCTTGATGCCCAGCCGCGACGCCTCCTGCATATGCAGCGCGAGCTTGTCGGTATTGCCCATGTCCAGCGTCATGGAGGCCGCCAGGAAGGCAACCGTGTGGTTCGCCTTCAGCCAGGCGGTCTGGTAGCTGACCAGCGCATAGGCCGCCGCGTGGGACTTGTTGAAACCATATTCGGCGAAGCGCTGCATCAGGTCGAACACCTCGCCGGCCTTGGCCTCGGGCACGCCATTCTTCACGGCACCTTCAGTGAAGGCGGCGCGCTGGCGCTCCATCTCCTTCATGTCCTTCTTGCCCATCGCGCGGCGCAGCAGGTCGGCACCGCCGAGCGAGAAGCCGGCCATCACCTGCGCGATCTGCATGACCTGTTCCTGGTAGACCATGATGCCGTAGGTCTCCTCCAGGATCGCATGGATGGAGGGGTGCGGGCTGTCCCATTTCTCGCCGTGCTTGCGCTGGCAATAGGCGGGGATATTGGCCATCGGGCCAGGCCGATACAGCGAGACGGCGGCGATCAGATCCTCGAGCCGGTCGGGCCGCATCGCGCGCAGGCAGTCGCGCATGCCCTGCCCTTCGAACTGGAACACGCCCGAGGCATCGCCGCGCGCCAGCATCGCATAGGTCTTGGCGTCATCGAGCGGGATGGCGCTGATATCCACCGGCGTGCCTTGCGCCGCCAGCAGGGCGAGTGCGCGCTCGATCACCGTCAATGTCTTCAGGCCCAGGAAGTCGAACTTCACCAGGCTCGCCTGCTCGACATACTTCATCGAGTATTGCGTGATCAGGTCCGGGCTGCGCGGGTCGCGATAGAGCGGCACGATGTCGATCAGCGGCGCGCGCCCGATCACCACGCCGGCAGCATGCGTGCTGGCGTTGCGGTACAGCCCTTCGACCTGCTGCGCGATGTCGAGCAGGCGCGCCACAGTCTCATCGCCCGCTGCCATCTCCTGCAAACGCGTCTCGCCGGCGATGGCGTCCTTCAGCGCCACGGGCTTGGCCGGGTTGAAGGGGATCAACGAGGCGATGCGGTCCACCTGGCCGTAGGGCATGCCCAGCACGCGCCCCACATCGCGCACCGCCGCCTTGGCCTGCAACTTGCCGAAGGTGATGATCTGCGCGACGCGCTCCTGCCCGTATTCGCGGCGCACATAATCGATCACCTCATCGCGCCGGTCCTGGCAGAAATCGATGTCGAAGTCTGGCATGGAGACACGTTCGGGATTCAGGAACCGCTCGAACAGCAGGCCGAAGCGGATGGGGTCCAGATCGGTGATTTCCAGCGCCCAGGCGGCCAGCGAACCCGCCCCCGAACCGCGGCCCGGCCCCACCGGAATACCCTGGCGCTTCGCCCATTGGATGAAGTCGGCCACGATCAGGAAGTAGCCTGAGAAGCCCATCTTCTCGATCACCGACAGCTCGTAATCCAGCCGCTTGCGATACTCCTCCACCGGCGCAAACAGCGTGCCGGAGAGCCGCTTCTCCAGCCCCGCGCGCGCCATGTCGCCCACGAATTCGGCTTCCGTTCGGCCTTCGGGGACCTTGGGGCAGATGGGCAGTGCGGGCTTCTTCACCTCGGTCATCACCGCGCACATGCGCGCGATCGCCAGCGTGTTGTCGCAGGCATCGGGCAGGTCGTGGAACAGGGCACGCATCGCATCGGCGGGCTTGAACCAGTGCTCCTGCGTGACGCGCCGGCGGTCGGGCTCGGCCATCGTGCGGCTTTCGGCGATGCAGAGCAGCGCGTCATGCGCTTCGTGCATTGCCTGCTTGGCGAAATACACGTCGTTCGCGGCGACAATCGGTAGCGCCAATTCGTCGGCGAGCGCGAGTTGGCCTGGTTCCGTCGCGGTATCGCGCTCGGTGCCGTGGCGATGCAGTTCCACGGCAAGGCGGCCGTCAAACGCCTCGCGGAATTCGCGCAGCAAGGCTTCGGCGCGCGGGCGGCGGCCTTCCGCCAGCAGGCGCGCCACCGGCCCATGCGTGCCGCCTGTCAACAGGAACAGCCCGCTGCCGTGGCGCGCGATGGCGTCCCATTCCAGCGCGGCGCGACCCGATGCGTGCTCACCCAGATGCGACAGGCTGACCAGGCGTTGCAGGTTGTCCAACCCTTGCGCATCCATCGCGAGTGCGACCAGCACATCAGGCGGCAGCCGTGCCGATTCTGCCCGTGCATCCGATGACGCGCGCGACAGCCACAGCTGCGCGCCCATGATCGGCTGCACGCCCTTGGCCGCGCAGCCTTGCGCGAATTCCAGCGCGCCGAACAGGTTGGCGGTGTCGGTGATGGCCAAGGCCGGCATCGCAGCATCCGCGGCCAGGGCTGCCAGCTTCTCCGCCTTGATCGCGCCTTCGCTCAGCGAATAGCTCGAATGGCAATGCAGGTGGATGAAGCCCATGCGCGAATCCGCCCCAGATGATGCGAAGAACTGGGTAGCACAGCCCGCGCGCCGGCCCCATGCTGGGCGCGATGGTGACAATCCTATGCGGCCTCGGCGCGATGCTGCTCTATTCCGGCAGTTTCGTGGCCACCAAGCATGGCCTGGCCGTGGGGCTGTCGGGCTTCGATGTGATGATGCTGCGCTATGCGGCGGGCGGTGTGGTCGCGGCGCTGCTGCTGGCGCGCATCGGCCTTGGCGGGCTGTCGGCCGGGCGCATAGCGGCGCTCGCCGCTCTCGGCGGCGCGCCCTATTTCACGGCGCAGGTGGTGGGTGTGGGCTGGTCCAGCGCCTCGCATGCCGCAGTGCTGAACCCGGGCGGGACAGTGGTTTTCGCGACGCTGCTGGGCTGGTTCGTGCTGCGCGACATGCCCGGGCGCGGGGCGCTGGCCGCGCTGCCGCTGCTGCTCGGCGGGCTTCTGCTCATCTCAGGCGCGTCCTTCGGCGGCACGGCGCTGTGGGGCGATGCGGTGCTGCTGATGAGCGGGATCCAATGGGCGCTGTACGGCACACTGCTGCGCCGATGGCATGTGACCGGCCTGCGCGCGGCCTGCATCATCAGCGCCTTCTCGCTGCCCGTGGTGCCGTTGCACGCGGTGCTGGAGGGTTGGCAGGGCATCGCCGCGCATCCATCGGAGGCGCTGCTGCAGGCACTGTTCCAGGGCATCGCGGTGGGTGTCCTGGCGAATGCGCTCTACTCGCATTGCTACGCGGTGATGGGGCCTGGACGGGCTGCGATCTTCCCGCCGCTGGTGCCTGTGCTGGGCACATTATTGGCCGCGCTGGTGCTGGCGGAGGCGATCAGCGCCACGCAGATCGGCGGCATGGCGCTGGTGGTCGGAGGCATGCTGCTGGCGGGGCTGTGGCGCAGCCCCGTTTCGCAGGTCAAACGCCCGTCTGGCTGACGAATTTGGTGTTCAGATAGGCCTCGATCGCCTCAGAACCGCCCTCGGTGCCATAGCCGCTATCCTTCACGCCGCCGAACGGCACTTCTGGCAGCGCGAGGCCCAGATGGTTGATCGTCATCATGCCAACCTCGACGCCCGCGGCCAGCCGCGCAGCCGTCTTGCCGCTGGTGGTGAAGGCGTAGCTGGCCAGGCCATAGGGCAGGCGATTGGCCTCGCCGACCACTTCCTCGATATCCTTGAAGGGGCGCATGAAGGCGATCGGGCCGAAGGGTTCGTCATTCATGCCCATCAGCTCCGTGGACGCGCCGGCGACGACGGTGGGCTCGTAGAAATAGCCCTTGTTGCCGATGCGGTTGCCGCCGGTGACGACCTCCGCACCCTTGCCGCGCGCATCGGCCACCATGGCTTCCAGCACCGGGATCCGCCGCTCATTCGCCAGCGGCCCCATGGTGGTGTCGGCGGCCAGACCATCGCCCACCTTCACCGCGCGCGCGTGGCCCACGAAGCTGGCGACGAAGCGATCATAGACCTTTTCCTGCACCAGGAATCGCGTCGGGCTGACGCAGACCTGGCCGGCATTGCGGAACTTCGCCATGGCGAGGATTTTCGCCGCCGCATCCACATCCGCGTCGTCGAACACCATGGCCGGCGCGTGGCCGCCCAGTTCCATTGTCAGGCGCTTCATGTGCTGGCCGGCGAGTGCCGCCAGATGCTTGCCGATCACGGTGCTGCCGGTGAAGGTCACCTTCTTCACGATCGGGTGCGGGATCAGGTAGCCGCTGATCTCCGACGGCGTGCCGAAGACGATGTTGATGACATCGCCGGGCACGCCCGCATCCAGAAAACACTTCAGCAATTCGACCGGCGAGGCCGGCGTTTCCTCGGGCGGCTTGACGATGACCGAGCAGCCGGCGGCCAGCGCCATCGACACCTTGCGCACCACCTGGTTGATCGGGAAATTCCACGGCGTGAAGGCCGCGACCACGCCCACCGGCTCCTTGATGGCGAGCTGGTAGATGCCCTCGGCGCGGGCGGGAATCACCTGGCCATAGGTGCGGCGCGCTTCCTCGGCGAACCAGTCGATGATGTCGCAGCCAGCCATGACTTCCATCTTGGCTTCCGCGACCGGCTTGCCCTGCTCCAGCGTCATGATGCGCGCGATGGCGTCGGCGCGGCTGCGCATCAGATCGGCGGCGCGGCGCATGACCTTGCCGCGCTCGAAGGGGCTGACCTTGCGCCATTGCGCGAAGCCGCGTTCGGCGGAGGCGAGCGCCGCATCCAGATCGGCGCGGCTGGCATGGGCGACTGTGCCTATCACTTCTTCGTTGGATGGGTTCAGCACATCGATGCGGCGGCCGCCTTCCGCATCGCGCCATTGGCCCGCGATGTGCAGGGAAACATTGGGATATTCGGACATATGGGCGTCTCCTTCCTTTGGCACGGAAGCATGCCCGAGGGGCGCGGCCGCGCATAGGCTCCCCTCGCGGCGGGCAGCGCAGCCTGGGCAATATGGCGTGTCAGCAGAGGACCGCGCCCATGCCTGTGAACGTGCGCATCATCGACAGCCGTGTCGGCTATTCCTTCAAGACGCCCAAGCCGCTCGATTTCAAGGCGACGCCCAAGACCGACATCGCGCTGCTGTTCGCCGACATCGTCGATGCCCTTCGCAACCAGAAGATCGGGCTGTTGCAGATCCTGGCGCATGGGATCTACCGCTCGGACGAGACGGGCAGGCACCGCTTCGGCTTCGGCGTCGAGCTCGGGCAGCAGAACCTCTACGCCAGCAACCTGCGCGACATTCTGGGACGGCTGGCGGGGCGCTTCGCATCCAGGGAGATGGGCATTGAGCTGCGCGCCTGCGCGGTGGCGCAGAACAACGCGTTCAACGAACCGCAGGGCGATGGCGGCGTGGCGTGGCGCGTGGGCGATGGCCTGGCATTCTGCCAATCGATGGCCGACATCACCGTGACAGGCGTGCTGGCATCGACCGAGAACCAGACCAATCCCTGCGACCCCGTCGCCATGCTGGTAATGGACCGGGCGGTGAGCGATGCGGGCGTCTTGTTTCAGAAGAGCGACGAGGAAATCCGCAACCAGAACTGCGGCATGGGTGTGTGGGACGGCAATGTCTGGCTGTTCACGCCGGGCAAGGCCGCACGCAATGTCACGGCGCAGTTTCGCGGACGGTAGCGCAGGCGGCACCGCTCCGGCCGCCCTTCAAAGCGGCGCCGCTTCCACGCGCCCGCCGCGAATGGTCACCGCACGATCCATCCGCGCGGCCAGCGCCGGGTTGTGCGTGGCGATCAGCGCCGCGACGCCATGGCCGCGCACCTGTTCCAGCAATTCCTCGAAGACCCGGTCCGAGGTGCCGACATCGAGATTGCCGGTCGGCTCATCGGCCAGCAGCAGGCGCGGCTTGTTGGCCAAGGCGCGCGCGATGGCGACGCGCTGTTGTTCGCCGCCGGATAGGCGCCCGGGCCGGTGGTCCAGCCGCTCCGTCAGGCCGAAACGGCCGAGCAGTTCGGCCGCGCGCGCCGCCGCCTGCGCACGCCCCACACCGGCTGCCATCTGCGGCAGGATCACATTCTCGGCCGCGGTGAATTCCGGCAGCAAATGGTGCGACTGATAGACGAAGCCGATCGAGGAACGGCGCAGCGCGGTGCGCTTGTCATCGCCGAGCGTCCCGGCGGCCTGGCCGGCGATGAAGACTTCGCCGGAATCGGGCTTTTCCAGCAGGCCGGCCAGATGCAGCAGCGTGGATTTGCCGGTGCCCGAGGGTGCGACCAGCGCCACGATCTCGCCCGCGCGCAGGGACAGCGAGGCGCCGTCCAGCACGGTCAGCGCGCCGGCCTCGGTGCGGAAACGCCGCACCACATCGCGCAATTCCAGGACCACATCACTCATTGCGCAGCATCACCACGGGATCGGTGCGCGCCGCGCGCCAGCTGGGATAGATCGTCGCCAGCAGGGACAGCACCAGCCCCATTCCGACGGCCTGCGCAACATCCCAGTAGTCCACCACGGCGGGCAGTTGCGTCAGCCAGTACACCTCCGGACTGAAGAGTTCCGTGCCCGAGAGCGACTGCACGAATTGGCGGATGTCCTCGATGTAGGTGCAGAACACCATGCCGAGCGCGAAGCCGATCAGCGTGCCCGCGATGCCGACCGAGGCACCCGCCAGCAGGAACACGCGCAGGATCGCGCCTTGCGTGGCACCCATGGTGCGCAGCACCGCGATGTCGCGCCCCTTGTCCTTCACCAGCATGATCAGGCTGGAGATGATGTTGAAGGCGGCCACGATGATGATCAGCGTCAGGATCAGGAACATGACATTGCGCTGAACCTGCACGGCGCCGAAGAAGCTGCTGTTGAGATCCTGCCAATCCAGCACGCGCACGGGTTGCCCGGCGGCGGCGCGGATGGCGTTGTTCACCTGGCGGACGCGCGTGGGGTCCTGCACGAAGACTTCAATCTGCGAGGCAGTGTCGCCGGTCTGCATATAGGTTTGCGCGGCGGCCATGGGCAGGAAGACGAAGCCGCTGTCATATTCGTTCATGCCGATCTGGAAGACGGCGACGATGGTGTAGGCACGCAGCCGCGGCACCGTGCCGAGCACCGTCGTGCGGCCCTGTGGCGAGACCAAAGTGATCCGGTCACCCAGGCGCAAACCCAGGCGCGCGGCCAGTCTGCTACCGACCACGATGCTGTCATCGCCGCCGAATTGCGCGAGCGAACCGGCGATGATGTTGTCGGCGATGATGCGCCGGCCGCGCAGGTCATCGGCCGCGATGCCGCGCATGATGCCGCCCGTGGCGCCGCCGCCTTCCGAGGTGAAGAGGACCTGGCCTTCGACAATGGGTGTAGCACTGGCCACACCAGGGACGGCGCGCACGCGTGCGGCAAGCGGACCGTAATCGGGAATGTTGCCGCGCTCCTGCGCGTAGACGCCCATATGGCCGTTCAGACCCAGAATGCGGTTGAGCAGTTCCTCGCGAAAGCCGTTCATCACAGACATCACGATGATCAGCGTCGCGACACCGAGCGCGATGCCGACCAGCGAGAAGATCGCGATGATCGAGACGAACCGCTCACCCTTGCGGGCGCGCAGATAGCGGAAGGCGATCATGCGTTCGAAGGCGTTGAACATGGGAAGAGCTTTACGCGCGAATCCGCGCCAGCGCATCCTCCACGCTCACCTCATGCCGCTCGCCGGTCGCGCGGCGCTTCAGCTCGACGCGCCCGGCCGCCGCACCGCGCGGCCCGATGATCGCCTGCCAGGGGAAGCCCAGCAGATCCGCATCGGCGAATTTCACGCCTGCCCGTTCGGCGCGGTCGTCATAGACGGCCTGGTCGGGCAGGCCCGCGAGCATCGCCTCGCACATCGCATCCGTTGCCGCGTCGCCCTGCTTCAGGTTCAGGATCGCGGCCTTCCAGGGGGCCACGGCGTCGGGCCAGATGATGCCGGCCTCGTCGTGGTTTGCCTCGATCAGGGCTGCGACCAGGCGCGAGACGCCGATGCCGTAGCTGCCCATTTCCGGCGTGACATTGGCGCCGTCCGGGCCGGGCACGGAAACACCCATCGCGGCGGTGTATTTCGTGCCGAAATAGAAGATGTGCCCGACCTCGATGCCCCGCGCGGAGACACGGTCCGCCTCGGGGATCGCGTCCCAGGCGGCGACATCGTGCTTTTCATCCGTGGCGGCGTAGCGGGAGAGCCAGAAATCCGTGATCGGCTTCAGGTCGGCATTGTAGTTGGGCGCTTCGGCCAGGGCGTCGAATTGCAGCAGATCCTTGTGCAGGAAGACCTGGCTTTCGCCGGTCTCCGCCAGGATGATAAATTCATGGCTGAGATTGCCGCCGATCGGGCCGGTATCGGCCTGCATCGGGATCGCCTTCAGGCCCATGCGCGCGAAGGTGCGCAGATAGGCCACGAACATCTGGCGATAGGAATGCTGGGCGGCCTCGGCCGTCAGGTCGAAGCTGTAGGCGTCCTTCATCAGGAACTCGCGGCCGCGCATCACACCGAAGCGCGGGCGACGCTCGTCACGGAATTTCCACTGGATGTGGTAAAGGTTGCGCGGCAAATCCCGATAGCTGCGGGCGTAGCTTTTGAAGATATCGGTGATCATTTCCTCATTGGTCGGGCCGTAGAGGATCTCGCGGTCGCCGCGGTCCTTGATGCGCAGCATTTCCTCGCCGTAGTCGTCATAGCGGCCGGATTGGCGCCAGAGCTCGGCCGACTGGATGGTCGGCATCAGCACTTCCTGGGCGCCGGCGCGGTCCTGCTCCTCGCGCACGATCTGCGTGACGTTGCGCAGCACGCGCCAGCCCATGGGCAGCCAGGCGTAGATGCCGGCCGCCGTCTGGCGGATGAGGCCCGCGCGCAGCATCAGGCGGTGCGAGACGATCTGCGCCTCGGCGGGCGTTTCCTTGAGCGTGGGCAGGAAGGCGCGGGAAAGACGCAAGGCGATGTTCCTCAGGCAGGTGCGGGCGGCAACCTAAAGGCCGGGCGCTGCACCGCAAGAGGGGGCGTTTGTTGCGCGATCGAAGCAATATAACTGCGGTGCAGCATGAATTCGCGCAAGTTTTTTTCGATATCCGCCTGAGCGGCATGCAGATATTGCTTCCCCTACCATCAGCCTTGGGCTAAAAAAAAGGCCGCCCATCGAGGGCGGCCAAGTTTAGGGAGGAAACGCCAGTCACACGGCAGAAAGAGGACCAACCTCTCTCTGAACCCAAGATTGGCAAAAAACGGTCGGGGCGCTCAACGTCAAACGACCGGTTCGGTGGGTGAAAAATGGGCGAAAAGCTCGGACCCGCCAAAAACGAAAGCGGATCGTGCCTTTAATGGCCCGGTCCGCCTTTTTTTTGTGCATTTTTTGCGCCCTCAAGCGCCGGGCGCGGCCTCCGGCCGCTGGGCTTACGCCGCGCAACAGACCCAACAGGCGAGACTGGCTTATGGGCGGCGCCGGCCGCCATGCGGCCGGATGCCGCGGGGGTGTGGCGATTCTGGGAATGCAGCGCCTCGCACGGCGGTCACGGGTAGGATGCGGGATGGCATTATGACCGTTCTGCGATCGGCACGCCGCCGTCAGCCGCCCGGCGGCCGGGTCAGCGCAAACACCCCATCGCGGAAGCTCGCCCATTCCTGCGCAATCACCCAATAAATCCCAAGCCACACCACCACCGAAATCCCCGTGGTGATCAGCACCTTGCGTCCCAGCCGCGGCTGGGTCGGCGCGCCGCGCCAGCCGCCTGTGGTCTCCTGACCCGTCGAATCGGGGCGCACGCCGATCGGCAGCGCGATGAACAGCGCCGTCCACCACACCAGAAAAAACACCACCAGGCCGGTGAACCAGCTCATCACACCCTCATCAGATGCACTTCGACATTGGGGCGCTTCTTCAACCGCCGCCCCACCGCCTTGCGCAGTGCCGCCCGCGCGGCCTCGCGCAGCGAATCATCCTCGCGCTTCAGGGCATTGGGCAAGTCGCGCATCACGCGCGCCAGTTCCTCGGCCAGTTGCTCGGGTTCCTCGCCGGCGGGGTCGAACAGCCCGGGGGCGGCCACCTGCGGCTGGCCCAGCACCTTGCCCGCGCGGTCCACCGCGAAGCTCGCCACCACCACGCCGTTGTAGAGCATGCGCTTGCGCGCCCCCAGCACGCCGCCCTCCATCGGCAGCAGCCGGTTGCCGTCCACCGCGAGCCGCCCGACCACGGCACTGCCGACCACATCCGCACGGCCGGGTGCGAGGCGGATGATGTCACCATCCTCCACCAGCAGCGCATCCGCGCCCGCTTCTTCGGCCAATGCGGCGTGTTCCGACAGATGCCGCCATTCGCCATGCGTCGGCACCGCGACCTTGGGCTTCACCAAGGCATAGAGCCGGCGCAATTCGTCCTTCGCCGGGTGGCCGGAGACATGGATGCCCGCCACGTCATCCGGCGTGATCACCTTCGCCCCGGCGCGCGCCAATTCGCCCTGCATGCGCAGCACCGCGCGTTCATTGCCCGGGATCATGCGTGCGGAGAAAATCACCGTATCGCCCTCACCCAGCGAGATATGCGGGTGCTCGTCATTGGCGATCTTGGCCATGGCGCTGCGCTCTTCGCCCTGGCTGCCGGTGCAGATCAGCAGAAGCTCGCTGTCGGGCAGGTAGCTCGCCTCTTCCTCCGCGATGAAGTCGGGCACGCGCGTCAGGTAGCCGCATTCGCGCGCGGCGTTCACCGCATTGCGCAAGCTGCGCCCAAACAGCGCGACCTTGCGGCCGGCGGCCTGCGCAGCGAGTGCCACCGATTCCACACGCGCGACGTTGGTCGCGAACAGCGTGATGGCGACGCGGCCCTTCTGCTCGGCGATCACCTTGGTCAGCGCCTCGCGCACCGTGGCTTCGCTGCCGGCGCGGCCATCGACCAGCACATTGGTGCTGTCGCAGACCATGGCCAGCACGCCTTCTTCGCCCAAGGCGGCGAAGGCCGCCTCATCCGTCGGCGGGCCGAGCAGCGGGAATGGGTCCAGCTTCCAATCGCCGGTGTGCAGCACCGTGCCGTGATGCGTGCGGATCACCAGCGCCTGCGCCTCGGGGATGGAGTGCGTCACGCGCAGGAACTGGCATTCGAAGGGTGCCAGCGAAAACGCCGCACCGGGCTTGATGACATGCAGCGGCACGTCCTGGCCCAGGCCCACCTCGCCCAGCTTGCGCCGCAGCACGGTGATGACGAAGGGCGTGCCATAGACCGGGCAATTCAGGCTGGGCCAGAGATGCGCCACCGCCCCGATATGGTCTTCATGCGCATGGGTGATCACCAGGCCCACCAGCTTCTTGGCGCGCTCTGCGATCCAGGCCGGGTCGGGCACCAGCACATCCACTTCAGGGTTTTCGGATCCGCCGAAACCCAGGCCGCAATCGACCGCCAGAAGCGCGCCGTCGCAGCGATAGATGTTGAAGTTCATTCCGATCTCGCCGGTCCCGCCGAGGGGAATGAAGGCAAGGTCGTTGTTCGCGTCAGGGGAAATTGTCATGTGCCGACAGCAGATACGGCAAACCCAGCGCTATTCAAGCTCCGCGCGTGTGCGGGATGGCAGGACCGGCGAGGGATTGCGCTCGGACAGCATGCGCAGCCCGTCCAGCGTGATGTCCTGGTCGATGCGTTCGATGACGCTTGTGCCCTCGGCGAAGAGCGGTGCCAGGCCGCCAGTGCCAATCACCTTCATCGGCGCATCGAATTCAGCCTTGATGCGGCCGGTGATGCCCTCGATCAACCCGACATAGCCCCAGTAGATGCCGGATTGCATGGCGGCGACAGTGTTGCGCCCGATCGCCGCCTGCGGGCGGCCGATGCCGATGCGCGGCAGGCGCGCGGCCGCGCGGTGCAGCGCCTCGATCGAGAGGTTGATGCCCGGCGCGATCACGCCGCCCTGGTAGTCGCCCGCAGCATCCACCACATCGAAGGTGGTGGCGGTGCCGAAATCGATCACGATCAGCGGGCCCTTGTAGTGCCGATGCGCGGCGAGCGCGTTCAGCAGGCGGTCGGCGCCGACATCAGTGGGGCTGTCCACCTTGATGGCGAAGCCCCAGTCGAGCGCGGCGCGCGCGACCAGCGGCTCAGCACCGAACCAGTCGCGGCACAGGCGGCGCAGATTGTAGAGCGCGGCGGGCACCACGGTGCCGATGACGCAGCGGGTGATCTGAACAGGTTTCAGGGACGCGAATTGCATCAACTGCAGCAGCCACACGGCATATTCGTCAGAGGTGCGCTCGGGCGCCATCGCAATACGCCAACGACCGCGCCACCGCGTGCCGTCATGCACCGCGAAGACCACATTGGTGTTGCCCGCATCGATGGCCAGCAGCATCAGGCGATTTCCCCTGCGTGCAGCACCACGCTGCCCGCGTCCGTCAGCAGGCGCAGCCCACCATCATCGGCAAGGCCTTCATAGCGCCCGGCGGTGGTTGTTGCACCCCTGGTGACGGACAGCGGCGTGCCAAGCGCGGGGCCGGCGGCCTGCCAGGCGCTGCGGATGGCGGCGAAGCCCTCGCGTGCGAGCTGGGCGCGGCGGGTGGCGAGTGCGGCCAGAAGGCGCGCGGCGAAATCCTCCGGCGGTTCAGCGCCGAGGGCAGCCGTGGCGCGGCCGGTGACATGGGGGGCGAAGGCCAGGTTCACGCCAAAACCGACGGAGAGCCAAGCAATATGCGGGCCATCCGCTTCGGCCTCCAGCAGGATGCCGGCGACCTTGGCACCATCCAGCATGAGGTCGTTCGGCCATTTCAGTTGTGTGTGCGGGCCGGCTGCATCGTGCAGCGCGACGGCGGCGAGCAGCGCGTGCTGAGGCGCATCGCGCAAGGGCGCGTCGGGGCGCAGCAGCACCGATAGGTGCAGATTGCCTGATGGTGAATTCCAGGATCGGCCATGCGTGCCACGACCTGCGGTCTGACGGCGTGCGAGGATCGCGTGGCCATCGGGCGCGCCCGCCAGCGCTGCTTCGCGCAACGCGTCGGCGGTGCTGGGGAGGCTGTCGTGGATGATCACCCGATCAGGGAGGCGACCGCCGCGCGTGCCGCCGCCAGCAAGGGGCCGGGGAAGATGAAGAACAGCGCCGTGAACAGCCCGGTGCCGCCGATGACGATGGAGAGCGATGTCGGCCGCGGATCGAAGGCCGGCAGCGGCGCGTCGAAATACATCACCTTGATGATGCGCAGATAATAATAGGCCGAGACGACCGAGGCCAGCACGCCCACCACCGCCAGCGTCCAGAAGCCCGCCTGCACCGCCGGCAGCAGCACATAAAGCTTGCCGAAGAAGCCGGCGAGCGGCGGCACGCCGGCCATGGAGAACATGAAGACGGCCATCGCGAGCGCCATGGCGGGGTCGGTGCGGCCGAGGCCGGCGAGGTCATCCACGCCCTCCACCGCGCGGCCGTTGCGGCGCATGGCGATGAGCACGGCGAAGGCGCCGATGTTCATGAACAGGTATATGGCCATGTAGACCAGCGTGCCGCGCAGGCCGGCATCGCCGCCAACGGCCAGGCCCATCAGCGCGAAGCCGATATGGCCGATGGAGGAATAGGCCATCAGGCGCTTGATGTTCTGCTGCCCGATGGCGGCGAAGGCGCCCAGCACCATGGAGCCGAGCGAGGCCAGAATAATGACCTGCTGCCATTGCGCGGTGACATCACCGAAGGGCCCGGCAAGGACGCGCGTGAGGAGCGCCACGGCGGCGATTTTGGGGGCGGCCGCGAAAAAGGCGGTGACAGGTGTGGGCGCGCCTTCATAGACGTCGGGCGTCCACATATGGAACGGCACGGCGGAGACCTTGAAGGCCAGGGCCGCGATGATGAAGACGATGCCCACAATGACGCCGGCGGAGACGCCTTGCGGGGAGGAGAGCGCTTCCGCGATGCGGTCGAAATTGGTGGTGCCGGTGAAGCCATAGACCAGCGAGGCGCCATAGAGCAGCAGGCCGGAGGCCAGCGCACCCAACACGAAATACTTCAGGCCAGCTTCAGCGCTGCGCGGGTTGTCACGGTCAATCGAGGCAATGACGTAGAGCGGCAGCGAGAGCAGTTCGAGGCCCATGTAGAGCGCCATCAGGTCATTGGCGCTGATCATCACCATCATGCCGACGGTGGCGAAGAGAATGAGGACCGGGAATTCGAAGCGCGCGATGCCTTCCTTCTGGTTCCAGTCCATCGCCATCACGATGCCGAGTGCCGCGCCCAGAATGGCGAGAAGCTTCATGAAACGGCTGAAGCTGTCGGCCACGTATTGGCCGGCGAAGGCGGTGCCTTCGGGCTGCGCCAGCGTCAGTGCGGCGGCCAGGACCAGGGCGCCGACGACGGCCATGGTGACGGGGAAGGTCGTGTCGCGCTTGGGGATCACGCCGCCGATCAGGATGAAGAGGCCGGCAATGGCGAGAACGAGTTCGGGGAGTGCGAGAGTCCAGTTCATGTCACTGCATCCCGGCCAGGCGCGTGACCGCCAACGCGGCGTGATGCTGCGTGACGAGTTGCGCGACCGACGCCTCGAAGAATTGCGTGAAGGATTGCGGCGAAATGCCCATCCAGAGAGTGAGTGCGATCAGCGGCGCGAACACCGCGTGTTCGCGCGGCGAGAGATCCATCATGGCGCGCAGATTGTCGCGCGTGATCTTGCCGAAGGCGACGCGGCGGTAGAGCAGCAGCATGTATGCCGCGCCCAGGATCATGCCGAGGCCGGCGCCGAGCGCGAGCCAGGGCGAGACCGCCCAGGCGCCGACGATCACCAGGAATTCGCCGGGGAAACCCGCGGTGCCGGGGAGTGCGACGCTGGCCATGGTGAAGAGCATGAACACCAACGCATAGGCGGGCAGGATTTTGGCCACGCCGCCATATCGGGCGATTTCGCGCGTGTGCTCGCGGTCATACAGGACGCCCACACAGAGGAAGAGCGCGCCAGAGACGACGCCATGGCTGAGCATCTGGAACAGCGCGCCCTCGATCCCCTGCTGGTTGAAGGTGAAGACGCCGATGGTGACGATGCCCATATGCGCGACCGAGGAATAGGCGATGAGCTTCTTCATGTCGGTCTGCGCGAGTGCGACCAGCGAGGTATAGACCACCGCGATGACGGAGAGCGCGAAGATCAGCGGCGCGAAATCGGCGCTGGCTTCGGGCAGCATGGGCATGGAGAAACGGATGAAGCCGTAGCCGCCCATTTTCAGCAGAACGCCCGCCAGAATGACGGAGCCCGCGGTGGGCGCTTCGACGTGTGCGTCGGGCAGCCAGGTGTGCACGGGCCACATCGGCACCTTCACCGCGAAGGAGGCGAAGAAGGCAAGGAAGATGAGGTGCTGCCAGCTGGCCGGCACGTCCCAGGCCAGAAGGTCCGGGATGTCGGTTGTGCCGGCGCCGTACCACAGCGCGATGATGGCCAGCAGCATCAGCACCGAACCGGCGAAGGTGTAGAGGAAGAATTTATAGGCCGCGTAGACGCGCCGCGCGCCGCCCCAGACACCGATGATCAGGAACATCGGGATCAGCACGCCTTCGAAGAAGATGTAGAACACTACGAAGTCCAGCGCGCAGAACATGCCGACCATCATGGTCTCTAGGATCAGGAAGGCGATCATATATTCGCGCACCCGGGTCTGCACCGCTTGCCAGGAAGACAGAATGCAGATGGGCGTCAGCAATGTGGAGAGCAGCACGAACAGCACTGAGATGCCATCCACGCCCATATGATAGGTGACGCCGAAATCAGCGAGCCAATCCAGCCTTTCGACGAATTGGAACTCAGCTTCATTCTTGTCGAAGCGGAACCACAGCACCAGGGACAGCATGAAGGTGATCAG